>MWYU01000331.1 GCA_002050375.1 Chitinophagales bacterium 62-2 | reverse complement strand
ATGTTGAACAAATAGGCATACATGATAATTTCTTTGAACTTGGAGGACACTCTCTGCTTGCTATGCGTGTCGTATCAGCGGTTAGGAGAGAACTAAAAGTAGAGTTAAGTATAAAAGAGTTATTTATCTATTCAACAATAGCTGCATTAGCCACACATCTAAATGCCGCAGGTAAGGGAGGACTGTTTCTACCCTCTATTGAAGCAGTATCACATCGTCCGGTTCATATTCCATTATCCTTTAGCCAGGAGCGCCTGTGGTTTATTGATAAGTTGGAAGGCACAATACCCTATCATATCCCAGCGGCATGGCGTTTAAAAGGTGATCTAAATAAGGAGGCTTTAAACCAGGCGTTTAAGGAGATTGTTAATCGTCATGAAGTACTGCGTACAAATATAATTGATAAGGAAGCTGAACCTTCCTTATTAGTTATGGATGCGGAAGGTTGGGATTTACACATGGTGAATGATTTATGGTATTCTCAAAGTAATGAAAATTTGCAGCAGCGTATACATGAATTAGCAAGCCAGCCATTTAACCTTTCTAAAGATTATATGATAAGGGCACATTTGATCATGCTGGCAGAGGACGAAAATGTGCTGATAGTGACTCTACATCATATTGCAGCGGATGGATGGTCAATTTCTGTTTTAGTGAAGGAGTTGATGGAACTCTATAATGCATACATAGAACGTCGCCCTGCATTGTTATTCCCGCTTCCCATACAATATGGAGACTATTCTTTATGGCAGCGTAATTATTTGCAAGGTGAAGTATTGAAGAAAAAGCTTACATACTGGGAGCACAAGCTGGAAGGCGTAGCAGTGCTGGAGTTACCAACGGATTATTTGCGTCCTGTTGAACGTAGCAACCGTGGTGCAGTATTACGTTTTAGTATTGATAAAATACTCACCGATCAACTTAAAGCTTTAAATAGACATGAGGGAACTACTTTGTTTATGACGATGCTTGCAGCATTTAAAATATTACTTCATCGTTATAGCGGTCAGGAAGATATTTGTGTGGGTAGTCCTATAGCAAACAGAACTCAAAAAGAAATTGAAGATTTAATCGGGTTTTTTATTAATACACTTGCTCTTCGTAGTAAAGTTAAGTCCGATATGTCTTTTAAAGAGTTGTTGCAACAAATAAGAGATACAACAGTGGAGGCTTACGAACACCAGGATGTACCTTTTGAAAAAGTGGTGGGAGCGGTAGTAAAGGAAAGGGATATGAATCGCAATCCGCTTTTTCAGGTAATGTTGGTTATGCAGAACACTCCAAAAGTGGATACACTTTATTTAGGTAATATACCCTTGGCAAGTGAAGAGTTTTTACATGATACCACTCATTTTGATCTCTCCTTTTCCTTTTCTGAATCCGGAAATAGTTTGAATGGATCGGTGGAATATTCTACAGATTTATATACTGAAGAGACTATAAAACGCATGGTGCTTCATTTCAAAACCTTGCTTGGTTCTATTGTAAAATACCCTCAGCAAAACATTGGGCTGCTTCCTATGCTAACAAAAGCGGAAGAGCATCAATTATTGATAGAGTTTAACGATACAGCTACAGAATATCCAAAAGAAAAAACTATTGTGGATTTATTTGAGGATCAGGCATTAAAAACGCCTGATACTGTAGCATTGGTATTTGAAGAAGAGAAGTTAACCTACAAAGAACTTAATGAAAAATCCAATCAGCTGGCCCATTATTTAAAAAGTAAGGGAGTAAAAGAAGGAATCCTGGTACCCATTTGTATTGAGAAAAGTGTTGAAATGATCATAGGCATTCTTGGCATCTTAAAAGCCGGGGGTGCGTATGTGCCTATTGATCCTGTGTATCCTGAAGATAGGATTAGTTATATGCTGGAAGATACACAAGCAAAAATTGTCGTTTCCAGTAAAAAAAGTGAAGTCCTTCTACCCAAAAAAGAAGGTATTGAAATTGTTGATGTTAATGGGGAATGGATAATGAGCAGGAGTGAGTTAAAAGATAATACAATAAGTACACTTGCACCCAATCAGCTTGCGTATGTTATCTATACTTCCGGCTCTACCGGAAAGCCAAAAGGAGTAATGATAACCCATGGTAATGTGGTAAGCCTCGTAAAAGGGATTGATTATATTTCATTAACTGATAAGGATATTTTATTATCAACAGGTTCTTCATCATTTGATGCAACAACGTTTGAATACTGGGGCATGTTATTAAACGGAGGTAAATTGATATTATGTTCTGAAGAAATATTATTGAATAGTGAATTATTAAAAGAGGAACTCCAAAAAAGAGAAGTAACTGCAATGTGGTGTACAGCGCGTTGGTTCGATTTATTGGTAGATAATGATATTACTGTTTTTGAGAAATTAAAAATTCTATTGGTAGGGGGTGAGAAATTATCAGAAAAGCATATTTATAAGTTCCGGGAATCATATCCTTCTATTAAAATTATCAATGGCTATGGACCTACAGAAAACACAACCTTCTCATTAACTTATGATATTACTCAAATAAGCGATTCTATTCCGGTTGGCCGTCCGTTAAATAATAGAAGTGCTTACATTTTAGATCGTCAGCAACAGTTGGTACCAATTGGGGTTGCTGGGGAAATATGCGTTGGCGGCGCCGGCTTATCAGCCGGGTACTTAACCCAGCCCGAGTTAACAAGAGAAAAATTTGTTCATCATCCCTTTAGTAATGAAGCAAGCGACCGTATATACAAAACAGGCGACATAGGAAAGTGGCTGCCCGATGGTAATATTCAATATACCGGGAGAATAGACGATCAGGTAAAAATCAGAGGATACAGAATTGAATTAGGTGAAATAGAGAGCGCATTACTACTAAGTGGTCAATTGCATCAGGCAGTAATAATAGCGCACAATAATAAAGAAGGTAGTAAGAACCTTGTAGGCTATGTAGTGCCTAAAGGAATGTTTGACAAGGAGAAAATAATTACATATCTAAAAAGTAAACTGCCAGAGTATATGGT
>MWYU01000344.1 GCA_002050375.1 Chitinophagales bacterium 62-2 | reverse complement strand
AAAATGAATACTTAAGGAAGTAAATTGCCGATATATGCTGCTATTGCTGCAAACCTGGCCATAGCCATTGCAAAATTTATGGCAGCAGGTTTTAGCGGTAGTTCGGCCATGATTTCAGAAGGCATTCACTCCTTAGTAGATACGGGAAACGGAGGTTTACTTTTATTGGGAATATATAAAAGCAAAAAACCTGCAGATGATAATCATCCATTTGGGCATGGTAAAGAACTTTATTTCTGGTCATTGATTGTTGCCATACTTATTTTTTCAATTGGTGGGGTATGTCTATTTACAAAGGTATTTCTCACATATCTGATCCTGCTCCCTTAACCGACCCGTTCTGGAGTTACGTAGTGTTAGGAATTGCATTTTTATTTGAAAGTGCAGCGCTGTTTTTTGCATTAAAAAATTTCAGAAAAGAAAAAGGGAATAATAGTTATTGGAAGGCCATTAAAGTAAGTAAAGATCCCGGGAGCTTTGCCATTATATTGGAAGATACGGCTGCCCTGTTAGGTTTGCTGGTAGCTTTTGCTGGTTTATTTCTTGGCCACTATTTTAACGATGCCCGGTATGATGCATATGCATCTGTTCTCATCGGTCTTGTACTTGCATTAACTGCAGGGGTATTGGCAAAAGAAAGTAAAGGCTTGCTAATAGGAGAAGGTGCCAATTCTGTAATGTCTGATAGTATTTTAAAAATTGTGCATGCCGATGAGGCGGTAGAAAAAGCAAAAAAACCATTAACCATGTATTTTGGTCCGAACGAAGTTTTTTTGGCTGTTGATATCCGGTTTAAGAAAAACCAGTCTTCGCTCGAAATAGAGGAGGCCGTATGCAGGCTTGAAAAAGATATTCGACAATCCCATCCCATTGTAAAAAGAATTTTTATTGAGATGAGTAGTCTTTCAGAGCATAAAACCATTGAATAAACAGTGAAATATTTTCTATCGTAGAAAGGAGGTAAAAATTATAAATAAGACAGGTAAAATACAACTGTCGTTGGTTTTTGGTTAGCAATATCTATTTGTAGGAGGAGGGCAGGAATGGCAATAAGAGGTTACTGAATACAAGTATAAACGATGTTTAGAATTCGAAAACTTAAATGATTAGCAATAAAATAATAATCGGTAATTACACTTTTTCGCATTGGTTCGTAAACACAAAAAGAGGCTGTCTCAAGGGGCAGCCTCTTACGTTTCTATTCGGGTCCCTGATAGAGACCGTATGTCTTTTAAGCGATTCTCAGTGGCATCATTTGACTTTTGAGATAGCCTTTCACCTGAATGAAATGTTACTATTGCAGTAAGGGTGTCTCTTCCTTGTTCACGCCAATTAATTCCGGGATGCCTGTTTGGGTTTTTTCATTTTCCACAAAATACATATCTATTTCGCCTACATTTTTAGCATGAATTTTTCCGCGATGATGACAGACAAATCTATCCTTTATAAGCTCATATGTGGTACTTGAAATATTTACTTTTTCAGGAGCGCCATTGCTCTCCATTCTGCTGGCAATATTTACAGTACTGCCCCAAATATCATAAGCATACTTTTTCTTACCTACCACACCTGCCACCACCGGACCTACATGTATACCAATTCTTATGTTCCAGCACTCCCGCCCTATCAGCTTACAACTATCATTGTATGTTTCAATAAATTTCTGAATTTCTAAGCCAGCTTTTACGATATTATAAACATGCTTATCGTCAGGAACCGGAATCCCACCGGCACACATATACGAATCACCGATTGTTTTTATTTTTTCAAGGCCATACTTTTCTATAATGTTGTCGAACGCCATAAAGCAGGTATTTAATTCTTTCACCAGTTCTACAGGAGTAAACTTATCAGCAATAGTTGTAAATCCTTTAAAATCTGTAAAAAGGACAGAAACATTTTCGTAATGTCTTGGCGTACAATTGCCCGAAGTTTGTAATTCCTTTGCCACCTCTGATGGAAGTATGTTCAGCAACAAGTGTTCGATCTGGTCCTTCTGCTTATCCAGGATTCTATTAGTTTTAGCTTTTATCCGATAGTTTCTGTAAATAACAAAGGCAATGATCAATATTAATACTAATCCAACTGTCAATCCCAATCTCACTTGTCTTTCCGATTTTATACTGGCTTCCTTTAAATCAATTTCTACTTCCTTTTTAGAGAGTTCAAAATCGAACTGAAGTTGATTCAGTTTCTTTTTGCTTTCTATGCTGTAAAGACTATCCTTTATATCGGCATAATGTGTTTGGTAGGAAAAGGCATGAGGATAATTCCCGCTTTTTGAATAAGCCAATGCCATATCATGATAAAGATCTTTTAATTCAACCTTTAAATCATCCATTCCTTCGGCAACCACTTTTGCCTTGTTGTAATACTGGATGGCAAGTGTTGTATTATCCATCTTATAGTAAACATCAGCAATCCCTCTTAGGCCACGCACCTCCTGCAGTTTATCCTCAAATTTTTTAGCCAGAACAAGTGCCTTGTTATGATTTTGCAGTGCTTCTGAAAATTTCCCTTCTTTGAGTTTGATTTTACCTATCCCATTGTAGGAAAAGGCTGCTGAAGAAGTAATGCCCGCCGCTTTAATGGATTTATTGAAATATTCAAAGGCTTTGGCATTGTCATTATTATCAAAGTATATTTCACCAATATTTCCGGTCACGTTTACATATTCTTTGATGTTTTTGGTATTTTCTACCAGAGGTACTACCCTTAGTAAATAATTGAGTGCAACCGGCTCTCTCTTATTGTAATAAGTATTGCCTACATTCATCAACGCGGTAGCCATCCTCAGGGTATCACCTATCTTTTCAGCAATTTGCAGTGATTTCAGGAAGTACTCAAGGGCTTTCGCGTCTGCTCCCTGGTTAAAATAGATAGTCCCTATATTATTCAACATATTGGACATGCCGATATCATCTTTCAAATCTTCAAATATTTCTAATGATTGGCTCCAATAATCAAGCGTTTCCACATACTTACCCTTAGGGTAATAT
>MWYU01000304.1 GCA_002050375.1 Chitinophagales bacterium 62-2 | reverse complement strand
ATGTTGATTTTTATATTTTCTATACTTTCCTCTGCTATATACGATCGTATAATTTCTTCCACGGATGAATCGCTAACAAATCCAAGTTTTTTAGCTCTTACCGTATCAAAATATGGCGGCCATGTAAGTACTATACTCTGCAGAAATGCATCCGGTTCATGAGATATTAGGTTGGTTATCTCAGGACCAGTAATTTGCTGCAGACTATTTATCATCTCCCTAACGGAAACAGTCAAGCCGGGAAGGTTGATAACTCTGTCGTCTCCGAGCAGTTTTTCATCAATATTGGCTGCGTGAATAAAGTTTTTGATGACACTTTTTGGAGAAAGTATCCAACATAGTGTTTCCGGAGGTACCGGGTAAGAAGCTTTTTTTCCTTGTAAGGGTTCACGGATGATCGAGCTTACAAAGGATGAGGTTGCCGCATTTGGTTTTCCTGGCCGGATAGCAATGGTAGGCAACCTGATACTTCGCCCATCTACGAAACCTCTCCGGCTATAATCATTTATCAGCAGTTCTACCATTGCTTTCTGCGTACCATAAGAACTACGTGGCTTAGGCGCAGTTTCGTCAGTTATTACCCTTGAAACATCGCCTCCAAATACTGCGCAAGAACTGGCAAAAACAATCCGGGGATGAATAGCAAGCTTTCTGCATAATTCTAAAATCTGTAACGAAGCATGGAAATTTATTTTCATTCCCAACTCAAGATTTTTTTCCGCCTCTCCACTCACAATAGCTGCAAGATGGAATATCACATCGGGCTGCTGCTGCAGAATATTTGTAATCGTTCCTTCATCACTGAAATCTGCCTGGAGGTATTCAACTCTTGAATCTTCAAGTGTATCTTCAAATGCAATATCCACCATTGTTAAGCGAACAATTTCGCCCTGTACAAGGCCTCCATTTTGTATGAGTTCTTTTGCTAGTCTTCTACCTAAAAACCCCCCACCGCCCAAAATAAGTATTCGCATTTCAATTAGTTATTATTATAAAATTAATGATCACCCTGTGCAGAATATAAAAATATCATTTTAGAGGCAATATCCATGACAACAACATAACCTGGAGAAGTCCAACTACGGCTATTATTGCAAGCAAGACAGTCCAGGTCTGCAAGCCTTCTTTCTCAGTAAAACCGCTCATACGTGTTACCACCCAAAAGCCACTGTCATTCATCCATGATATAAACAGAGAGCCAAATCCAATAGATAGTAAAATATAGACAGGATGATATGGAAGATTAAATGCAGGTCCTATTAATGCTGCCATAATTGCTGCAGAAGTAATCATAGCGACTGTACCAGAACCTTGAGCAATTTTCATAACGGCAGCAATCATCCACGCAAGGAGTATGTAAGGCACATGAAATTTTTGGGTGGTAAGACTGATTGCTTTTCCAATGCCACTGTGTTGTATCATGGCCCCATACGCACCGCCCGCGCTGGTGATCAGAATTATGACACCGCCTATCTCTAATGGCTTGGAACTCGCTTCCCACAGGTCTTTTGATCCAAGTTTTTGGGACTTTGCCCAAATAAAAAGTGCCAGAAACGCACCGGCACCCATAGCAATATTTTTATTCCCCTGAAAAGCAATCCAACCCGGAAGGTTACCATTAATTGCCTGTACAATTGATGCAAGGCTGATCATTATAAGCGGAACGACAATAGGCAGCACTGAAAGCGCCAGTGAAGGTGGATTCGGAATCGATGTTACCTTCTCATCAACCATCCTAACCGGTATGTTTAGCTTTTTATTGAGCCATTTTGCTACGCCAAGCACAACGATAGTTGGGATAATTCCCGCTGCAATTCCAGCTATAATGACAGTACCCAACTCAATTTTAAGTGTTTCAGCCATAATTAGAGGTCCGGGTGTGGGAGGAACAATACTGTGGGAGATGGCTGCTCCACCACCAGTGGCAACAACATACAGCACGAAATCCTTACCTGTCTTACGAGCCAGGGTTATTCCCAGAGGTATCAATAAGAAAAATACGGTATCAAAAAAAACAGGTATTGATAATATAAATCCGCTGATGATAAGGGCCATCGCGGCTTGCTTTTCTCCAAGCGTTTTCAGCAGTTGATTTACGATCCGTTCTGCTGCTCCACTTTCCATCATTGCCGTACCTATCACAGCCGCCACAGCAATAACCCAGGCAATTTTGCCGGCCATAATTCCAAACTCGGTCATAGGTAATTCAATTACTGTCACCAACGGATTTTGCCCGGGTACTACCGGCAAAGCTGGCGATAGTAATCCAACAAATATGGCAGATAACATAAGGGCGACAAAGGGATGAAAACGCCACCTGGTAATCAAGGTCACCAACATTACCACACTCAGCAAAAGCACCACAAAGGGCCAATAATCAGAATTAATAAATGCTCTCATAAAAAAGTAATAAACAAAAAGTAACTATCAAGATGATATTCCTTAACCCATTTTCAATTTATAAAACAAGACTCCGTCAGGGGATAGCGAACACTTGCCAGGGCTGGGCTTTCATATTGCCTTCTTTAACATTCCATCGTTCACTTTCTGTATAACGGCCTGTATCTATTTCTGCTCTTTTTCCACTGACAGTCAACCTTGCATAGATAGGCATTTTGCCAGTTTTATTAGCTTTTGCTCTGTTTATCCAGAATGACACGGAATGGGTGTGGTTCATATGATTAAATAAAGTTTTGGCAGGTAACCGAACTAATAAAAGTAGGTAACCGAATAGGTGTAGTAAGTTTTGAGATTTATTGAATATTATGAAGACAATATAACGAAAAACCTTTCAAATCCTAAACTTTGAAGGCCTTTGCACGCTTTGGATGAAAGCAGCAGAGGGAGTGGGATTAGAGTTTTTTCTTTTGCCATAACTATTGTCATTTGCAATAAGTCAGGAAACACGCTTATAAAAATGGATATTTCCCCTTTACCTTCATTTTCAATTCTTCTGCCTCTCTTTCTTTTTCACCCGCACAAAGTAGTTTTATTTGTTCAGCTACCCGGTCT
>MWYU01000240.1 GCA_002050375.1 Chitinophagales bacterium 62-2 | reverse complement strand
GACACACTGTACGATAGAGGGCTTCTGCAACCGGCGGCTTACTTACAAAAGCGATGAAGCGAATGGGAGACGAGTTAGGCTTTGATATTAAATTGACGACCTATGTTGCCCCGCATTCGTTTGCTGCAATATTGGTAAGAAGTGGGGCACCTATGAAATTCGCAAGTCAAAGCTTGGGACATCAAAGTATTACAACCACAGAAAAATATTTTGCTGGCTTTGATCCGAATGCTCAGGCAGAGTATGCAAAAGCGCTTACTAATTTTTAATACAGCTTCCTTTGTCAGACAGAGATAAAGGAGCTATTATTCAATTTCTCAATGCATTGAACGATGGAAGCTTCGATAATAGCATTCCAACAGCCGTGGCAAGCGGCTTGCATCCAGGCGGCAATTTTCAATAAACTTTTTCTGCTTACTACTTCAATTTCTCGTTGAAAAAATCAATGGTACGCTTCCAGGCAAGTTCTGCGGCAGCTTTGTCGTAACGTGGTGTTGTATCGTTATGAAAGCCATGATTTACATTAGGATACATGTAAGCAGTGTATTCTTTGCCATTCTCTTTTAAAGCCGCTTCATATGCTGGCCAACCCTCATTAACACGCGTATCCAGTGCTGCATAATGTAAGAGCAGAGGAGCCTTTATTTTGGGTACCTCTTCTTTCGCAGGCTGACCACCATAAAAAGGTACGGATGCCGCCAACCCCGGAATTCTCACTGCCATCTTATTTGCAATTCCCCCACCAAAGCAAAAACCTACCACACCAACTTTGCCGTTACAGTCTTTGTGATTTTTCAGGTAATCATATGCAGCTATAAAATCTTCTAACATTTCATTTTGGTCGCGTTTACTTTGCATTTCCCTGCCTTGATCATCGGTACCCGGATAACCACCTAAGGGAGTTAACGCATCAGGAGCAATCGAAATAAATCCTGCCAGGGCAGCTCTTCGAGCAACATCTTCAATATGCGGATTCAAACCGCGGTTTTCATGAACAACCACAATACCTCCAAGTTTCTTTTTCGCATCAGCAGGCATTGACAATAATGCTTTTATTGTTCCTCCACCCTTTACAGAATTATAAGTTATGTACTCAGATTTTAATCGTGGATCGTTGGCTTTAACCTGGATCGCGTCCTGGTAGTTCGGCATAAGAAAACTCATAAGGGCCGGTACTGTAAGACTTCCCACTGCATATGTGGAAAGCTTTTGCATAAAGTCGCGCCGGTTGATACGGTTGTGAGCATAGTCGTCGTAAAGGTCAAACACTTCCTGTTTGATGTCTTCTTTTTTGATGTCGTTCATGTTACTTTGAATAAGTATTTATTTTAAAATTATGAAATTCCCGATCCAAAGCCTGTTTAATACGTCTATTATTTCGGCTGTATACCGATATTGTGCTGTTTACAGATTGGCCGATCTTCCTCTTGCGGTTTAGTAAAAACAATATTGAGGTGCCATTATAAGACGCTTTCATTCGATCATGCAATTTCCACTTCCGAAGTTGGTTTGAGTATGCTTCACCTTCGTGGTGTTTCGCCTTTACAAAACTTCAACCTTTCTAAATCACTGACCTTTCTTTTCTTTTTTGCTTGTCCCAAAAAGAAACAAAAAGACCTCCGAAAGCGATAACAGCGCGTTTTCGGATTGGTTTTTCAATTACGCTTTTGTACTTCTACAGATGAAGGACAAGTGAACCTTCATAGTTCGCCGGTTTGCAGCAAACTTTCGCCTGTTTATCTCATTTAAAGAATTTCTCTTTTGCTATAGTGCGGATGCTTTCATAAACCGTAAAGATGGAACCTTTAAACTGACTGAGCTTCGGCTCGGTTTGATTGCTTTGCTGAATGACCTGCATAAAGGACGCGACAGCGGGAAAGATTGGAGCTGGCTAATTGATGTTTCGGCTGGGTTCTTAACGCTGGTATCCTTAAGCGGTTTGGTAATGTTGTTTTTTCTGAAGAAAAAAAGGTTAAGCGGGTTAATGATGGTTATAATCGGCGCAGTACTTTGTTATTTGATCTATTGGCTTTGGGTGCCTTAAATGTTCTTTTTAAGAGCCTTTTTCTCTTGAAATAACTTTTATGTCAGCCTTATCTCATAAGAGATTGCAACAAAAATGGATGATGGATTGTCAGAATGTTGTTTTGGTGAACGCAACCTACAACTTGAAAAATTGACAATTATTTAATGACAATTTTACTGAAGCCACTGCTGTTCTTTTCTAATTGAATTTGCGTTTCAATTCTCTCTTTCAGGGCATCAATGTGTGATATTATGCCGATTGTCTTATTACTCTCTATCTGAAGCTGCTCAAGTGTTGAAATAGCTGTGTCCAACGCTTCAGGATCCAGGCTGCCGAAACCTTCGTCAATGTATAAGCTTTCGATCTTTACATTCTTCGATGCTAAATCTGAAAGAGCCAATGCCAGTGCCAGGCTCACGATAAATGTTTCACCTCCGGACAATGTTTTCACCGATCTTCTTTCTTCACCAAGCCAGGTATCTATTATTATAAGATCGTCATCTTCTTCTTCAAACGGAGTATCGAGCAAATACCTATCGTTGAGTTTTCGTAATCGTTCATTAGATAGGATGATCAGCTTTTTTAAGGTCAGACTTTGCGCAAAAGTGCTGAAGTTCTTTCCGGTGGCATCTCCAATATATTTATTGAGCAGTTCCCATTTAAGATTGGCTTGCCTTGTGTTGTCGACCTGTTGCTTCAACTGCTCTATTCTTTTTTTTCTTGTCTCATTTTCTCTTTGTTGCGCAAGGTATCCGGTAAGGTTTTGTTTAGCTTGTTCTATCTGCTGGGCAATTAAATTAAGTTCTTCCACTAACTCTTCTTTTAATTTGGTCGTATCATCCCTTAAAACCAGTTGCTGCTTTCTTTCATTGTTGCTTTGGATAAGCGTTTTTACATTATTTATTTTCCC
Organism: Chitinophagales bacterium 62-2; assembly: GCA_002050375.1. GTDB lineage: Bacteria > Bacteroidota > Bacteroidia > Chitinophagales > Chitinophagaceae > Segetibacter. Next base: position 87 of record MWYU01000240.1, on the reverse strand, counting down.
CTTCAAATCTGACAACTGTTGCTTCAGGTTGTTGAACTCTGTGCCGGGCAGCATGTCTATGAAAGAGGATAAAATATCCGGGTACCT
>MWYU01000181.1 GCA_002050375.1 Chitinophagales bacterium 62-2 | reverse complement strand
AACTGACACCGGATGTTCATTTTTATTAAGACCCCAACGTGCGATATCAAATTGGTGCGGCCCCTGGTTTCCGGTATCTCCATTGCCGGTATCCCAGTGCCAATGCCAGTTATAATGGACGCGCTTTTCATTGTAAGGGCGATAGGGGGCGGGTCCTAACCATCTTTCATAATGAAGCGTAGCTGGTGGTTCACTGTCTTTTGCAATACCAAATGAATCACGTGGTTTAATACAGAGGCCACGGGCCATATACACATCGCCTATGCCACCTTCATGCAAAAATTTCATAGCCTCTCTTACATTTGGTATGGAACGATTTTGAAAGCCAGTCTGAACCCGGACATTATACTTTCCTGCAGCTTCAATCATTTTTCGTCCTTCGAAAATATTATGGCAAGCCGGTTTTTCTACATACACGTGCTTACCTGCCTGGGCCGCCCAAATCGTTCCGAGTGCATGCCAATGGTTTGGGGTAGCAAAGGATACTGCATGTATTTCCTTATCATCAAAAACTTTATGCATATCCCATTCCATTTGAGGCTTAACGCCAGACTTATCCAAGACTGTTTTAGAACCTTCAGCCCAAAACTTTTCATCTACATCGCAAAGGGTTTTAATGTTTACATTTTGACTAGTTTTCAAACTGCAAAAATTACTGATGTGGTCGCTACCTCTGCCACTGATACCAATAACCGCTACATTAATACGATCGTTAGCACCTTTTATTGACCTGTAGGATTTTGCACTAAAACCCATTCTGGTAACAGCGACTCCGGCACCCCCGAGGAGGCCCTTCTTAATAAAATCTCTTCTTTTTGACATTTTAAATGATTTTTAATTAACTGATTTAATTATAGCAGCAATTGCTGCCTATACGTTTACCTTGGTATTTCCACCGTTAGAAATTAATACATCTAACGGTTTATTGGTTTTCCATGCACCGTTGGTAAAGTCTGGTATTTTACTCGTAGCCTGATTAGCAACCGAGGTTTCTGATAATGGGCCAATCGAACTCCACAAGGCAGCATCATATACATCCTGGTCAAGAGGTAAACCATTACGAAGACAGTCAATGGTACGCCAATCCATTAAAAAATCCCCTCCACCATGAGCTCCTACCTGTTTAGCTACTTCTCCAAGTTTCTTAACAATGTTTGGCTCATACTTTTTTTCCAAAGCTTTAAATTCTTCATCAGTAATCCAGGTTTGTGCATCTGAGCCTCTCCATGTTTCAGGAGTAGCCTTCCGGGCTATGGAAATCTTTTCAATGGGATATTGAACAGCCGATGCCTTCGTTCCGCTTATTACATATCCATCAGATTTAGGACGTGGAGAGGTTACATCATGCTGTAACATTATAGTGCGGCCCTTACTGGTACGGATAGTGGTAGTATTCATATTGCCCCTGAAGGGCTTATCAACAAACTGTTTATAAAAGTCATCCTTAGCAGCCATTTCTTTAGCCAGGTCATTCATCATAAAATCGTTGCCGGAAACAGAAACGAGGAAATCAAATTTATCACCCCTGTTAATATTCATTACCTGTGCAATGGGTCCTAAGCCGTGGGTAGGATATAAGTTGCCATTCCTGCCTATATTTTCTCTAAGCCGCCATAAATTATAGTATTTGTCTTTTGAAAAATGACCGTACAGCAAGTGATGAATATATGCCCCTTCGCCATGTATAATTTCTCCAAAGAATCCCTGCCTTGCAAGGCTCAACATGAACAATTCGAAGAAACCATAACAGGCATTTTCCATCATCATACAATGCTTTCGGTTTCGCTCAGAAGTTTCTACCAGTTCCCAGCACTGTTCGAGCGTTTTTGCTGCCGGCACTTCTACGCAAACATGTTTGCCGTGATTCATGGCATATACGGCCATAGGTGTATGAAGTTCCCACGGTGTAGCAATAAATACCAAGTCAATATCTTTACGTTCACATAATTTCTTCCAGTCTTCTTTACCTGTATAGATGTCGGGCTTAAAGCGGGTTTTTTCAATTCGCTTTTGCGCTAAACTCATTTTTTCCGGCCTTAAATCACATAAAGCCTTTATCTCGACTCCTTCCAATATACTAACCTGTCCAAGATGAGCCGGCCCCCTGTTGCCTAGCCCAATAAACCCAATTCTTACAATATCTAATTTTGGTGCAGCATAACCGCACATATTGAATTGTTGGGCATATGGCCTTGCGGCACCGGTGTTAATGTTGCCAGATTCTGCAGCAAGTCCTTTAAGTACACCTCCTCCCGCTACAGTAAGTCCGGTTAGGCCCGTAAGTTTTAAAAAATCCCGGCGTTTATTTTTCATGTTTAATTAAAAATGTTTGGTCATCCTGGTTAAAAAAAATGAACCGCTATTTAAAAGAATTCTATTTGAGTAACTAGTTAATACCTCTTTAATTTTTGAACATAATGAAAACTATCCCGCCTTTCCCCCTCCTGCATTCCAGGGTTCAACCTGCCTTAGTTTTTTTGAAGCAAGTGCACGATAACAATCCGGCAGATCGAATTTTTTTAATACGCCGGGCAACAAGGTAGAAAGGGGCCAGTTATATTCTTCACTTTCGGCAATATCGGTGTAGCTGGTAAGTGCATTCTTTAAAGTGACTTGTGATACATGGTTTGAAAGAAGTGCAGCAAAGGTAGCCGGAATTGTACCCCACCCTTTTGCTACCAGGTGAATTTCTTCGTGTCCATAAGATTTCATCCAATCAAGAATACGAAGCACATCATAAGTTTTTTGCCCTACATAAGGATAATCAAGCATGATGCTATGAGCCGCATAAAAATAGTCGTTTCCATATGGCGCTAAAAAATTGTCGCCACATGTATTCGGCTTTGATTCACCAATACCCCTTACATCGCAGGCAAAGACCGCAGTATCTGAGGCGTTGCCGATAATATCTTTTAATAATGGCTCTTCGCGCAACTCGTTATCAGCCGAGTGATGGGAAACATACAATAATGCCTTCTTTAAACCAACAGGCGGTCGGGAAAGAAGTACATTATCATCTAAAC
>MWYU01000745.1 GCA_002050375.1 Chitinophagales bacterium 62-2 | reverse complement strand
ACCTCGAGGTATCAAAAAGCTTCTTAATGAATACCGGGCAATCGCTCAACCTTAGCTTTGGTACAGAATGGCGACTGGAAAATTTTCAGATGAAAGAAGGAGAAGAAGGTACGTGGCGAAACTATGATGAGCCGCAAAGGAGAAAACAAGGTGGTACCGCCGGCATAGTTGTTCCGCCCGATAATGTGGTTAATAAAAACAGGAATGTAGGTGGAACTTATGTTGACCTTGAATTGGATCTCTTTAATCGTTTGCTGGTTGACCTCGCTGGCCGTTATGAATATTACAGTGATTTTGGTGGCAACCCTGCCGGTAAATTGGCAATAAGATATAAGTTATCTGATAAGTTTTCTATACGCGGTTCCGTTAATAATGGCTTTCGTGCTCCCAGTCTGCAACAACGTTTTTACAGCGCTACTAACAGAACCGGCATAACACCTGCCGGCATGCCGACCATATCGGGCATTTTCAGAAATGATAGCTACGTTGCACAAGCTTTCGGCGTTCCTTCATTGCAGGCAGAAAGGTCGGTGAATGTGAGCGGCGGAGTTACAGCAACGCTCTTAAACCATGTTCGCCTCACTGTAGATGCATACTGGATACAGATAAAAGACCGATTGTATTAGGTGGCCAATTTGATTCGACGAACGCTCTTGTTAAAAAAATACTTAGTTCTTTTCCGGATGTTAACTCCGCACAGTTTTTTACGAATGCCATCAATACACGAACCCGTGGAGCGGATATAATACTGAACGGAACCTGGAAAATTAAAAATGGAAACCTGTTAGCTATGTTGGCAGGCAACGTTACTCAAACACGCTTATTTGGAAAAATTAAAACGGCAGATAAACTTCCCGCTGACTCAACAAATACAAATACTCTTTTCTCCAGGTATAATAGAGGAAGACTGGAACTTGGCCAACCTGACAGTAAAATTATTCTCTCACTGAACTATAAAACGAACAAATTTGGTTTTTTACTGCGTAACACCCGTTTTGGCAAAACAACAATCTTGTTTAATAACCCTGCACGAATGGATAATGAAAATTTGTCTCCAAAAATCCTGACTGATGTTAGTTTTAATTACTCACCAAAGCCCTGGCTCACTTTTACCGTTGGTGCTAACAATGTTTTCAACGTATATCCTGATCCTTTGAAAGACTATCGAAACACCCAAGAGGGAGCGCTTATTTACCCTATGGAAGCCACACCATTTGGTTATTATGGTGAATTTTATTTTGTTGGTATCGGGCTTCAACTACAGAAACGGTAAGCTGTGCTTCTCATCTACCCATTTGCAGGTATGCGAATTTTTGTTTTCCTTGTTGCGCAGCTATCGATCAATTACTATTGAAAGCTCACAAGCATGAGGAAAAGACTTATCCTCTCTCGGCCTCTACTTTTTGCACGTATAAGTGTGATCCCTGATACTTCTCTTGTGGAAGCAGAGAAACACAACTACTTTATTTCAACAGCTACTTGCATATAAATTTTTTTCGTATTATATTGGTTTTTAAAATCCTCCCCCAATAAAATTTTTCGACGGTTGTCTCCTATCTAACCGCACCTCAAACATTTGAGGACGTTTAGATAACCATGCCTATAAAAGCCACCCTTGCTGCAATTGCTTTAACGCTTAAATAATTCGCCTTATGAAAAAAATAATAGTAGTGTCGGTTGTAAAAATGCTGTTTTTAATGTCAGTTACACTTGCCAGTGCACAAAGTGCTGTGCGTGGAAGTGTTGTTAATGGCGATGGCCAACCTTTAGAAGCGGCCACCGTTTTGCTTGTCAGTTCAACCGACTCTTCGCTGGTACAAGGCCGGGTAACAACAAAAACCGGTTCTTATGCTTTTAACCAAATACCTCCCGGCAGTTACCTTATCGCCTCAAGCTTTGCTGGTTTACAAGATACTTACAGCGCTGTTTTTCAACTTTACAATGGCGTTGATATTTCTATTCCTGCACTCAAAATCCAAAAGCAGGAAATAAACATTGGCAATGTAACGGTTACCGGCAAAAGACCTTTGTATGAGCAAAAGATAGACAGGATGGTGATTAATGTGGCTAATAGCATTACTAATGCCGGAAGCACAGCTTTGGATGTGCTGATGCGTTCTCCCGGCATTACCGTCAACCAGCAAAACAGTACTATATCAATGAGCGGTAAAGAGGGTGTTTTTGTGATGCTTAATGGCAAAATAAACCGCATGCCTGTTACTGCATTGGTTCAAATGTTATCCGGAATGAGTTCGTCAAACATTGAGAGAATAGAACTCATCACTACTCCCCCCGCAAATTTCGATGCAGAAGGTAACGCCGGCTTTATCAACATTATTTTGAAGAAAAATATGGAGTATGGAACAAACGGTTCCTTTTCTCTTACAGCAGGTTATGGAGTGGGTGGCGGGCCGGTTGAAGGTGGCAGCATTAACTTAAATCATCGCAGGCCGGGTTGGAACGTTTATGGAGATTATTCTTTCGGCCGGACAACTCCCAACACCCTCAGCTCAACCCGGAAGATTATCGGAAACGATATCATTGAAAACTTCATGACCACCGACAGAGATGACTTCAGAAGAAATCATAGCGGCAGGCTTGGTGTTGATTATGAACTAAGCAACAAAACTGTATTAGGCGTATTGTTGTCTGGCTTCAGTAACATGTATGGTATGAAAGCTTTAAACACCACCAGCATATATAAAAATGGTTCATTGGACACCACTATCATTATTGATAATCCCGAAAGGCATCCCTTGAATAACTATAGTGCCAATATTAATCTCTTACAACATTTTAAAGCCGAAGAACAATTGTCTATAAACCTGGATTACATTTATTATAATGACGCGAACACCCTTACTTATCTCAACAATTTTTATAGCGGGAATGGGAGTTTTATTTACAGCGATAGAACGAAAAGCAACAAAGAAACACCTATTCATTTTTGGGTAGCTACCGCCAACTATTCTAAAAAGTTAGGGAAGAAGATGGATATGGAGGCCGGTGTAAAATCTACTTTTTCTACTTTTATTAATGATGTGAGGGTGGAAAGAGAGCTTCAAAATAACTGGACGATTGATAACGATTTAACCGCAAGGCACAACTTAAAAGAAAGGATACTTGCAGCTTACACTTCGTTTAATATTACGTTCAATGAAAAAACAAAGTCTAAAATAGGGGTTCGTTACGAATACACTAACTCAAACTTAGGCTCAGAAAGCAAAAAAAATATTGTTGACAGGCAGTATGGAAATTTGTTTCCCAGCGTATTTCTTTCACATGCTTTAAATGATAAAAGTTCTTTAAACTTTTCCTATAATCGCCGCATTACCCGACCCACTTTTAATGAGATGGCTCCTTTTATATATTTTGTTGACCCTAATACTTTCTTTTCTGGCAATCCTGCACTGCAGCCATCTATTTCGGATGCTGTTAAAGTAGATTATCTTTTGAAGCCTTTTATCTTTTCCCTTTCATATACTTACGAAAAGAACACGATCACAAATTTTACTCCCACTGTAGACCCAGTTAAAAACAAGCAGACTTTCGCCGGGCAAAATCAGCAATATAAGCATATGGCTAACGCAACTGTTTCTCTTCCAATTACAGCAACAAAATGGTGGACCATGCAGAATAATATAACCGGGCAATGGAATCAGTTGCATGCATTGTACAAAGGTGTTCCACTTATAATTACACAACCAGCTCTGCAACTTAATTCTACCCAGTCGTTTGTTTTGCCTAAAGATTATTCAATAGAGGTGAACGGCAATTATCAATCCGGAGGTTTTTTTGGTTTTTTTCGTATGAAGTCTTTCTTGTCATTAAATTTTGGTCTGCAGAAAAAGCTACCAAACAATAAAGGTTCTTTGGTTTTTAATGTTACTGACTTTTCAGGCCCGCCTCGTTACAAACTCTATATTGATGCCCCTGAACAAAATTTAATTAGCTACTTTAATGGCCGATTTACTGTTACCACCTTCAAGCTTACTTATTCAAGAAACTTTGGAAGTTCGAAAGTAAAAGCAAATAGAACAAGAACAACGGGTTCAGAAGAAGAAAAGCAACGGGTACAAGCCAACTAATACTGTTATATCAGTTACAACAGTGTTAGTAAATTACAGCACTTTGAGTTAAACCACCTCTCAATGAAAAAACTATTGTTGCTACTCCTGATTTCGGTACTTCTGATGTCGCAGCAATCATGTAAGCAGAAAAACAATGCGCCTTCTAAAGATTTGATTAGCGAAATTAATTTTAAAAGAGGACAACTTATTTCCTGTGGTGCTGATAAGCAATTTGGAACAATTGAATTTGAAACCTCCTGCAATGGAAGTGTAAAGAAAGATTTCAACCTTGCAGTAAAATTGTTGCACTCATTTGAATATGATGAAGCCGAGAAAGCCTTTGCAAAGGTTATTGACGAAGAACCAAATTGTGCTATGGCATATTGGGGAATAGCCATGTCTAATTTCCATGCTTTGTGGGCACCACCTACAGAGGCTGAACTTAAAAAAGGAGCAAAGGCAATACAAATAGCGCAGTCTCTAAAAAAATCAATACGAGAAGGTGATTATATTAATGCCATTGCTTCTTTATATACGGATTGGGAAAAAGTAGATCATCGCACCCGTTGTATTAGTTTCGAAAAGGCAATGGAAAAGGTCTACACAAAATATCCCGACGATAAAGAGGGTGCTGTGTTTTATGCTTTGGCACTTGATGCTGCTGCCGACCCTAATGATAAATCGTTTGCAAAACAAAAGAAGGCAGGGGCGATATTAAATGCTCTTTATCCCAATGAACCTAATCATCCCGGGGTTGCCCATTATATCATCCATACTTACGATTATCCCCAGCTTGCACAACAAGGATTGGTTGCGGCAAAAAAATATGCTTCTATTGCCCCATCGTCTGCACATGCCCTTCATATGCCTTCGCATATTTTTACACGGTTAGGACTTTGGGACGAATGTATTAACTCAAATCTCGCTTCCGTATCTTCTGCCAAATGCTACGCTGAAGCTGCCGGTATTAAAGGACATTGGGATGAAGAACTTCATGGCTTAGACTATCTTGTATATGCCTACCTGCAAAAAGGAGAAAATGACTCCGCAAAAAAGCAATGGGATTATTTAAAAGCTGTTAAAGAAGTTCATCCTGCTAACTTCAAAGTGGCTTATGCTTTTGCTGCAATTCCATCACGTTATTTATTGGAAAATAAATTGTGGCAACAAGCTGCAAATCTTAAAGTAACACGAGCAAACTTTGCATGGAAAGATTTTCCATGGCAGGAAGCTATCATTCATTTTACCCGTTTAATGGGCTCGGTCCACATTGGTAATTTAAATGCAGCAAAAGACGAACTAAAAGAATTAAACCGCCTTCATGATACACTAACTAATCAAAAAGACACATATAAAGCTAACCAGGTACAGATACAGATTAAAACATCTGAAGCATGGATGCGCTTGAAAGAGGGAAGAAATGATGAAGCATTAATGCTTATGCAACTTGCAGCCGACATGGAAGACAAAACAGAAAAACACCCGGTAACACCCGGTGAAGTGATTCCGGCAATAGAATTATTAGGAGATATGCTGCTGGAAATGAACAACCCCGATAAAGCCTTGGAAGCTTTTGAGGCAACTTTGCAAAAGCATCCTAATAGGTTTAATGCACTTTATGGAGCAGGTATAGCAGCCGAGAAGTCCCGCAACATGCAAAAGGCTAAAACTTATTACCGGCAATTAACATCTATTGCAAATTCAATCAACCCAACCAGGCCTGAACTTGAAAAAGCAAGGTTATTTTTATTTGAGAAAAATATTAGGGCTAAAACGTAAATTCTAATAGGATCGGGTGCTTTAGGCCGTTGCAGGTTTTCTTTACCTGCAAACTACTATAAGCAAAAAATTGTGGTGAAGAACAACAAGGTCAAAAAAGATTGGTTAATGCTATTGCAACTGTTAATCTGGTTTTGTATCTTGTTTTTACACGGCGATTAAGGTTTTTTCAATGCTACCCTACCCACACTATTTTCTTCACTAATAAAACCATTTTTATGTTTGAAACCAAGACGACTTCGGTTAAAGAAGTAACGACAGCAACCTTGCCTTCAAAAGCCTATGCGGCTCAGAGCGCCACATCCCAATTAGCGCCCTGGCATTTTGAACGAAGAGCAGTTGGCCCGCATGATGTATTGATTGAGATTAGGTATTGCGGTGTATGCCATACCGATATCCACTTCCTTAAGAATGATCTCGGCATGTCCGTATATCCCCTGGTGCCTGGTCATGAGATAGTAGGCATTGTAACCCATGCAGGTGATCACGTAAAAAAGTTTAAGCAAGGAGATGTGGTAGGCGTAGGATGCCTTGTTGAGTCATGCAGGGTTTGTACTAATTGTAATGAAGGGGAAGAACAGTATTGTCTTAATGGGGCGGTGTATACTTATAACGGAATTGAAAAAGAAACGGGTAACGTCACTTATGGAGGCTACTCGAATCAAATTGTTGTAAACGAAGATTTTGTATTGCACGTATCTGATCAGTTACCACTAAATAAGGTTGCCCCGCTTTTATGCGCCGGTATTACTACCTATTCCCCTTTACGCCGCTGGAAGATCGGAAAGAACCATCGGGTTGCGATTGTAGGTTTAGGCGGTCTTGGGCATATGGCTATAAAATTCGCAAAATCTTTTGGTGCGGAAGTTACACTCCTAAGCACATCCCCTTCCAAGCAAAAGGACGCGCAAAATTTAGGAGCCGACCAATTTGTTGTAACAACAGACGAAACAAATTTACAAAAGATAGCAGGGTACTTTGATTTTATTCTCGACACAGTCTCTTCCGCACATGACTTAAATATTTATCTCTCCATGCTAAAAACGCACGGTACACTTGTTTGTTTAGGTATTGACCCCGAACCCGCACAAATTGCTATGCTACCAGTGGTCTTTACAGGACGCACCCTGGCAGGCTCACTAATTGGAGGGATAGCGGAGACACAGGAAATGCTTGACTACTGCGCAGAAAAGCACATTACATGCGATGTAGAGATGATTGATATAAAAGAAATTAATCAAGCCTATGAAAGAATGCTGGAGAGGGACGTCAAATACCGTTTTGTCATTGATATGACCACATTGTAGGACGATAATATTTTAAAAAATCTCTATTATTAGCCACAGCAGTAGAGGATGATTTTAAGACCAGCTATGTTAATGAAAGCATTCTTCACCAGATTATTATTGCAGAAGGGTCGAAGGCGTATTTAACCAAACATGTTTCTGAAGATAATAAGCATCACCTTTTTAAGCCCTACAAAGACCTTTGCGCAAAAATTGGCGATATTATATTAGAGTGTAATCCTAAATACGAATACCCAAAATCATTATCGAGCACTATTATTGAAATGGCCCGTTTCCAAAATTTTTTTATGAATAACCTACCGTCGCTCACAGATTTTGGTAAAACAAAAGATGAGTCAGCCGTTGTTTCTTTTCTTGAGGATTTGGTTTTTAGCAGTATTAAGAAAGGATAATTGTAGAGAATGTTCTATTAACAGCTCTTTGGTTTGTTATGGTAGCATCGGCAAGAGTCTAAGTATTCTTCTCTCTGCTCCAAACAATAAAATCAGTAGCTGGTACTTTCTTAACACCTAACTGTCTTAACATTGTAACTAATTGCCCCCGATGATAAGTACCATGATTAAAAACGTGCAATAGTATTTGAAATATAGGTTGTTGGAATTGTTCTCCCTTCGAATTCTTGTAAACAAATACATGATTAAGTGCTGCTTCAGTTGCTTCAGATACCCACTCTATCCATTGCTGGTTTTGCTGAAATAATTCATTAGCTATTTCTTCAGTAGAATATTCTCTAATCGTACCAGGCCAAATAATTTGCTCACTCAGGTTCATTCGCTGCCACCATACACTTTCTGCATTCCAAATATGAAGTAACGTCGTATGCATGTTGGGGAAGCTGCTTGCAATGTTACTTTGCAATTGTTCCCTATTCAAAGTTATAATCAAAGCACTCAGCCTTTGATTAGCCCAGGCATTATAGATAGCATACTGCTTAAGAATTTCCTTCATCTGAATTGGTTACTTTTGGCGATTTAAAAGGGTTATTACAGTAAAAGTAGTAACCTGTTTTTCAAAGCGTACTCATAATTATCCACCATGTCTGATAATACATTTACACTAACTGGTTTTAGTTCTGTTGCTATCCATGGCAATGAAAGCAAACATCCTAATTATGCTCATGTAACTCCTATATATGCCACCTCAACGTTTACTTTTGATACTGCCCAGCAAGGCATGGAAAGGTTTGAAGGCAAGCAGGAAGGTTATATTTACAGCCGTTGGGGCAACCCTACTTTCACTGATGCTGAAAAAGTGATAGCAGCTATGGAAGCTTTCAGAATAACTCATCCCGATGGTTCGCCGTTGCAATTGAAAGCCCTTTTACATGCGAGCGGCCAGGCTGCAATGACTACTATGTTCATGGCGAACTTAAAAGCCGGAGATAAAATTTTATCGCACTACTCTCTGTACGGCGGCACACATGAATTAATGCTGAAAGTTTTTCCTGAAGCAGGTATTGAAACGATCATAGCAGACCTTGGCAATATCAGCATTGTTGAAGAAATTATAGTAAATAACCCAGGTATTAAACTCGTTCATATTGAAACACCCGCCAATCCTACGCTTGATTGTGTAGACATTGAGGCGGTTGCCAACATTGCAAAAAAGCACGGATTAATTGTAACTGTTGACAATACTTTTGCCACCCCTTATCTCCAACAACCTTTTAAGTATAATGTTGATTTTGTTTTTCATTCAACCACAAAATTTTTGAATGGTCATGGTACTGCTATCGGCGGCGTACTGATCGGACGGGATGCAGATGTTATGAACGGAAAAATTACAAAATGGCAGCGGCTCCTTGGTGGCAACAGCAATCCGTTTGATGCCTTTTTATTGCTGCAAGGATTGAAAACATTAGAGATAAGAATGGACAGGCATTGCAGTAATACAATGGCGGTTGCGAAGTATTTGAAGGGACATGCCGCTGTTTCCAAAGTAAATTATACAGGGCTTCCTTCGCACCCGGATTATGAAGTTGTACAAAAACAAATGAAGCAACCCGGTGCATTATTAAGCTTCGAACTTAAAGGCGGTATCGAAGCCGCCAAACAATTTATCGACAACCTAAAAATGTGTGTAAGGGCGGTTTCATTAGGAACGGCTGATACCTTACTTTGTCATCCCGCAACTATGACTCATTACGGGGTACCCAAAGAAGAAAGAGAAAAATTCGGTATTACCGACGGGCTCATAAGAATGAGCGTTGGTATTGAAGGTATCACTGATATTTTGAATGATTTGGAACAGGCGTTGGCTAACTCCTAACCGGTAGGGGACTTTACCCGGCTGATTACAAGTAAAGCTTTAGTCAACTAACAGGCCGTTAAGGTAATTGCAGGAACAAATAGTCATTGACTGTGTATAAGGGCACTTAGTAGTAGATCGGCTTTTGACAGAGGCAAAAAATAAGAACATAGTTATTAAGAAGTTTAAAGTAATGAAAGACGTTATCATTAGAAGAGCAGAAAAAGAAGATTGCGCAAGACTGCTGGAATTAGTACACGAGTTAGCGGTATACGAAAAAGCGCCTGATGAAGTAACCGTTTCATTACAACATTTCGAAGAAAGCGGTTTTGGGAAACAACCTGTTTGGTGGGCATTTGTTGCTGCCTCACCCGACCTCTCTGACGGCGGGAAAACTATACATGGTTTTGCTTTGTATTATATACGTTACAGTACCTGGAAGGGGCAGCGCATGTATTTGGAAGATCTTCTTGTTACAGAAAAAATGCGATGCAAGGGTATCGGAACCTTACTGTTTAACCGCCTGTTAGAAGAAGCTAAAGAAAAAAACTTTCATGGAATAGTTTGGCAGGTATTGGAATGGAATGAGCCTGCAATTAAGTTTTATAAAAAATACAAAGCTCATTTTGATGGTGAGTGGGTGAATTGCAGTATTACATTCTGTTAGTAGTCAAATTGTCATGCTGAATTTATTTCAGCATCTCCTGGAAACATTCTAATGAATTTGCAACAGGTTGTATCTCGTTACAAGCACGACAATGGATCCTGAAACAAGTTCAGGATGACGAAACCCTTTTGATGAATGTAACATTAACTTTTGATGGTAGTCATCGTCATGCTGAATTTATTTTGGCATCTCCTGGAAAACCTTAAGAATAAAAAGTAGCCCCACTATTCTAAATCTATAGATAAATCCTTCCATTGAGAGTTTGATTGGTTAATCAATTTCAGCTTCCATTGTCTTCGCCAGTTCTTCAATTGTTTTTCTCTTAAAATTGCTTCCTCAATGCTTAAAAAGTTTTGATAGTAAACAAGTTTGTGGCAATTGTATTTGCTGGTGAAAGCATCGATAAACTTTCCTTCTTTATTTTAAAGAAATGAATCAATAATTGTGATGTTACTCCAAATACAGTACATCGTTTGATATATGTGTTAGAATGTAAACAGTACCACCCCGTTTCATCCAATTTATTTTATTTCAATAACAGAAGTTGAAAATTTAAATTAGGTATCATTTATTGCAGACTCTTCAAGCAATTTCCAGGAAGGTTCATGTTCAGTTTATACACATGCCAGGAGATCCTGCAACGAGTTCAGGATGACGTTAGTTATTCCTTCTTAACTTACTCCATCCACAACCGCATCTTTAAATATTTTACCAACCAACCCTTGCAGCACTTTACCAGGACCAACTTCTGTAAAATGTGTAGCGCCATCTGCTGCCATTGCCTGAACCGATTGCGTCCATCTGACTGCACCTGTTAGCTGGTTAATTAAGTTTTGCTTTATTTCATCAGCATTAGTTACTGCTGCTGCAACTACATTCTGATATACCAGACAAGAGGGTTCGTTGAAATGAGTAGCTTCAATAGCTGCCGCTAATTCTTCTTTAGCAGGCGCCATTAAGGAACTGTGGAACGCACCACCAACCGGTAATACTAAAGCACGCTTTGCCCCCGCTGCTTTCAACCTTTCGCAAGCAACCTCAATGCCTTTTCTGCTCCCACTTATAACCAACTGACCGGGGCAGTTATAGTTTGCTGCTACAACAACTTCGCCTGTTTCGTTTTGAACTGCAGCACAAATTTCCTCCACCTTTGCATCTTCTAACGCCAGCACAGCCGCCATTGTTGAAGGATTGATCTCACACGCTTTCTGCATTGCCTGCGCCCTTATGCTAACGAGCTTTAAAGCGTCTTCAAATCGCAAAGTATTATTAGCAACTAATGCTGAAAACTCGCCCAGTGAATGGCCTGCTACCATATCGGGCTTTGCACCTTCAATAGTTCTGTATGCTGCAACAGAGTGTATAAAAACAGCAGGCTGTGTAACTTTGGTTTGCCTCAAATCTTCATCGCTGCCTGTAAAAAGCAAATCTGTAATTCTAAAGCCTAATATATCGTTTGCTTGCTCAAACAGTTCTTTTGCAGAGGCGTTATTCTCATATAAATTTTTACCCATTCCACTAAACTGGCTTCCCTGCCCGGGAAATATGAAAGCGTGTTTCATGCAGATGTTTTAAGTAAGCAAATAAGAGAAGAAAATGCAACTAACTAATGAAGCCTTGAGGATATTAGTTTCATAAATTCATCGCGTGTGGGTATCTTTTCAAACTCGCCTACAAAGGCAGAGGTTGTTGTAACGGAGTTTTGTTTAGACACTCCACGCATCATCATACACAGGTGCGAAGCTTCTATTACAACAGCTACTCCGATTGGATTAAGGCTTTCCTGCATAGCATCCAGAATCTGTGTGGTTAATCTTTCCTGCACCTGCAACCGTCTCGAAAATACATCAACTACCCGTGCAATTTTACTTAAGCCTGTAATCCATCCATTGGGTATATATGCAACATGTGCTTTACCATAAAAAGGCAGCATGTGGTGCTCGCACATGCTATATAATTCAATATCCTTTACCACAATCATCTCACTTATATCTTCGTGAAACTTAGCTGAGTTTAAAATTGCACAAGCATCCTGCTGATACCCTTGTGTAATAAATTGCATTGCCTTTGCTATTCGTTCAGGCGTTTTTAAAAGGCCTTCCCTGTTAGGGTCTTCGCCCAGTAAAGCAATACTTTCCCTGTAGTTTCTAATAAGCCCTGTCGTTACTTCATGATCGTATGCCTCTGTTTTATTATATGCCATAATTGTTATACTATTAAATTATATAGTTGAAGGATATTCTACAAAATTTCTTTCCGTTTCATACAATCTTACCTGCAAGTCAAACTTCGCATCGATTTTCTCTCTTAAGATTTTATAGATTACGATTGCAATGTTTTCTGCTGTTGGATTACTGTTCTTAAATGCCTCAGTATCTAAATTCAAATTCTTATGGTCAAAGCGTTTTAAAACGTTTTCCTTAATTATAGTGCTTAAATATTTAAGATCAATTACAAAGCCTGTTTCCGGGTCAGGCTCACCAACCACTTTTACAATTATATCATAATTATGACCATGAAAGTTTGGATTGTTACACAAGCCAAAAACAGAGTCGTTTTTGCTTTCTTCCCACGCAGGATTAAACAACCTGTGTGCAGCATTGAAATGCTCTTTTCTATAAACCGCCACTTTATTATTCATACATTAATTGTAACTCTTTTAGTTACCAAAATATTCAACATAAATGCGTTGGGTTTCAAACAATTTTATACAATGCAACTGCACGTGCTGCGGCAGCCGCGGCTCTAATTGTTTCCAAATTTCTATTGCAAGCACTTCGGTACTGCAAATCTTTCCTTTTAAAAAATCTACATCCATATTCATGTTCTTATGATCTAACTTTTTAACTACATGTTCCTTCATCAGTATGCTTAGTTTTTTTGCATCAAACAAGAAACCCGTTCCGGCATCTATTTCACCCTTTATTGTTACGTATAAGTCGAAATTATGACCATGCCAGTTCTCATTGGCGCAGGGGCCAAAAACGTCCTCATTCTTCTCTACTGTCCAGGCAGGATTATATAATTTATGAGCGGCATTAAAATGTTCCAGCCTTGTAAGAAAAACCATTCGTAGCTAAATTTCGGCAAAGGTAATATTTGAACACGAAAGCATTAAGCGATAGTAATTACTACGACCTTTGGGTTATGAAAGTTGTGATTACTTCAGCTACAACCCACGAAGCCTATAATATTAAACAGAACATATGCCAGACTTCTTTAAATGATTTAAAGGTTTCTTTTCATATAAGTGGTTTGGGACTATTAAGCACTTGCTACTCTCTTACCAAAATGATTTTTGAACAGAAACCTGATATAATTATACAGGTTGGCATTGCAGGATCTTTTGATAAAACTATTGCTTTGGGAAAAGTATTTGCAGTAAAGGAAGAATGTGTTGGTGACATAGGTGTTGAAGAAAACGGGCTGTTTAATGATGTTTTTGATATGAAGTTAGAAGATGAGAATGCTTTTCCTTATACGGGCAGGAAACTTACTAATCCCTGGCTTTCTAAATATAATTTTCTTCAATTAGATGAAGTAGACGGTGTAACAATAAACGAAATTTCTACAAGACCGGAAAGAATTAGACAATTGAAAAGTAAATACAGTCCTGTTATTGAAAGCATGGAAGGTGCTGCACTACATTATGTTGGTTTGCAAATGCAGGTTCCTTTTATTCAAATAAGAGCTGTCAGTAATTACGTTGGTGCAAGAGATAAATCAAAATGGAACTTTAATGAGGCATTAGAAAATCTGGGTGACACCGTTCTTCGTTATACCTACGCATTGCAATCGGGGAAATTGTAACATGAGTGTATATTTACACTATTACTAAAAATCAGTAAAAGACGGATGAAACTCACTTTAGGATTTAGCCCTTGCCCTAATGATACTTTTATTTTTGATGCGCTGGTAAATAAAAAAATTGACACAGAAGACTTTGAATTTGAAGTTAAGTTAGCCGACGTACAAACGCTTAATGTATGGGCATTAGAACAGCAACTGGACGTAAGCAAAATAAGCTACGGAGTATTGCCGCGGGTGTTAAATACTTATATTGTTTTAAATAGTGGTGGCGCACTTGGGCAAGGTGTAGGACCATTACTTATTGCTAAAAAACATATTGATCTTTCCTTTGTTGATAAACTCACTATTGCCATACCAGGAGAAAATACTACTGCAAACATGTTGTTCTCACTTGCATTTCCGCAGGCACATAAAAAGCAGTTTGTAGTATTCAACGAAGTTGAGCGGTTAGTGTTAACAGGCGACGTTGATGCCGGTGTCATCATTCATGAAAATCGTTTTACTTACCAGGATAAAGGATTGGTAAAACTGATTGACTTGGGTGAATATTGGGAAACACAAACAGGCTTGCCTATTCCTTTAGGTGGTATTATCATAAATAGAAACTTTAACGTAGAAGTAAAAGAAAAAGTAGACAGGCTTATTAGAAAAAGTATCGAATATTCTTTCAGTAATTATCCTGCCATAAGCAGCTACGTAAAACAGCATGCACAGCAAATGAGTGAAGACGTAATTCGCAAACACATTGATCTGTATGTGAATGATTTTAGCCTCAATATTGGTGCAAACGGAAAAACAGCAGTGCGTAAACTGTTAAATGTTTTTAAACAAGATTTTGGAGATGATATTTTTGTAGATTAGCTCGTCGTAAACTAATCATGAAAAAACTGCTTGTTTGTTTTCTTATCATTTCTATTTCTACAAAAGCCCAAAACGCCTTAACTAATCCCGGTTCTCAAAGATTAAAAGTGTATGTTGATTGCAGTAATACATGGTGCGACAATACTTTCATCCGCACAGAAATTAATATTGTTGATTTTCTGCTCGACCGTATTGCTGCTGATGTTCATATACTTATTACTTCGCAACAAAATGGCAGTGGTGGCAGCCAGTTTCAAATGATATTTTATGGACAGAACAGGTTCAAAAATATCTCAGATACACTTAAGTATAATTTAGATCCCAACGCTACAGACTCAGAAAGCAGGGATGCAATGGTGAAGTATATCAAATTAGGTCTTACTCCTTTTATTATGAAAACTGGTTTTGCCGGAGAAATAAACATTCAAATGAAAAAGGCAGAACAGAAAGCCAATGAAAACAATATAAACACCAACACCAAAGACAAATGGAACTATTGGGTATTTAGGTTAGGAGCCAGCGGTAATCTTAGCATGGATAAAGTTTACAAAAGCAATAGTTACAGAACTAACATTTCGGCTGATAGAACAACAGATAAGCTTAAAACAGGCTTTAGAATAAATGCAAATAGCAGCGTTTCAAAGTATGAATATGAAACACCAATCGGCACCGAAAAATTTGAAGTAAAAAATAGTTCGTATGGGTTTAATCATTTTACCGTTGTAAGCATAAATCAACACTGGAGCTATGGTTATGAAGCTAATTACAGTAACAGTACATTTTCCAATAACAAAAGCCGTATTTATATAAGCCCTGGTATTGAATATGCAATCTTTCCATATAAACTTGTCAATAATAAATTCTTTACTATTAGCTATGCATTAGATTATACGCTTAATAAATATTATGATACAACTGTGTATAATAAGACTAAAGAGGCATTAGTGGGCCATAGACTTTCTGCCAACCTTTCTTTGAACCAAAAATGGGGAAACATAAATACCAGTATTTCCTATAGAAACTATTTCAGCGATTGGAAACTGAATAACCTTGGCATTAACTTAAATGTGAACGTCAGGATTTCAGGCGGCTTATCCTTTTATGCATATTCATTTGGCGGGCTTATAAGAGACCAGGTATATTTACCAAAAGGAGGTGCAACCGAGCAGGAAATATTGACAAGGAGAAGACAACTTGCCTCGGCTTATAATTTTTATAGTGGCTTTGGTTTCAACTTCAGGTTTGGCAGCAAGCTGAATAACTTTGTAAATCCCCGCTTCGAAGGTTCAAATAGTGCTCAGTTTAATTTTTGATTACAGCTATCTTTCTCTTAAAGCTCTACCAAAAACTTCCAGCGCTCTTTTACGTGCAGCTTCATGAGAAATGATGGGTTGAGGGTAAGTAAACTCTTCCAGTTCTGGCACCCATCTGCGTATATACTTCAGATCTTTATCAAATTTTGTAGCTTGTAGGTATGGGTTGAAAATTCTAAAAAATGGAGCTGCATCACATCCACTTCCTGCTACCCATTGCCATCCACCATTATTAGATGCCAGTTCGTAATCAAGCAGCTTTTGCGCGAAATAAGCTTCGCCCCATCGCCAGTCTATCAACAGATGCTTAGTTAAAAAAGAAGCAACAATCATCCGTACACGGTTATGCATAAAACCAGTTGCATTCAATTCGCGCATGCCGGCATCAACAATAGGATATCCGGTCATTCCAACGCACCATTTTTCAAATTCGGCCTCGTTATTCCTCCACTCAATCTTCTCAAACTCGGGCTTAAAGGCGCGGCCTTTACCTACTTGAGGAAAATTCCAAAGGATCATCTGGTAAAACTCCCGCCATATTAACTCGTTTAAATAAGTGTCATTAATTGACAATGCAAGAGCAGCGATTTTCCTAATACTTACTGTTCCGAATCGCAAATGCACACCCAATCTGGAAGTTCCATTTTCAGTCCCCGGAAAATCTCTTGTGCTTTCATACTTTTTAATAATTTCTTCCTTCAAGTCTTTGGATGGAAAAGGACTTTCTACTTTTTTAAAACCCATCCTTTCTAATGTTGGTACCGCGCAGGGTAACTGCTTATAAAAGTTGAAAAAGTACTTCTCAGTAGGATAAGTTGAAAGAAAAAAATTACTAAGCTTAGCTTTCCATACTTTACTATAAGGTGTAAAAACTGTATAAGGGCTTTGGTTCTCTTTCATCACCTCATTCTTTTCAAAAACCACCTGGTCTTTGTAAGTATGAAAAGATACTTGATGCTCCTGCAAAATGTTTTTTATTTCGTCGTCTCTTTCTTTGGCGTAGGGTTCGTAATCGTGATTTGTGACTACTTTTACAATTTGAAATTTATTTAATAGTAGTCTAAAAATGGCTGTCGGAAAACCGTAATGCACTTCTATAGTGCTGTTTATCTCAATAAGTTGCTGCTGTATTTCGCATATCGCAGCGTTTATAAACTCCACTCTTCTGTCGGCCTTGTCTTCCAGCTTATCGAGAATATTTCTGTCAAAAATAAAAAGAGGGACAACAGGTATTGCATCTTTTAATGCATAATAAAGAGCAGCATTATCAACTAAGCGCAGGTCGCGCCTGAACCACATTATATTAACTGAAGGCTTCATCACCTTTCAAAACAACAGGAGGCATTAAATGTTTTAGGAAAACAGAGGGGCGACAAACTTTTGATGTAGTAATCCGGATATTTTATTAGTGTAGTTGCGTTCTCCAACACTTTTTACCCAACGCATGCCATATATTGCATTCGTTAGAAAAACTTCGGAAGCCTGTGAAAGTTCTTCAGGTAAAACTTCACCTTCGATAAAAGTAATACCCTCCAATTTAAGACAGTCTATCAAATACCTTCGCATCACACCAGCTACACAACCCTGATTAAGAGCGGGAGTTTTAATTATACCATCTGCAATTATGAAAACATTTGCAACCGTAGATTCGCAAATACGGTTATAGCAATTGTTTATTAAGCAATCATTAAGGTTATTCTTTTTAGCAAATAAAGCTCCCATTGCATAAGGTAGAAAATTATTGCTTTTTAATTGTGAAAAAGTATCGCAACTTTTTTTGGCATCATCAAAAAAGTTCAGCATCAAACCACTCGTATTAAAAAAATTGCTATCATTATTTCCTTCCCAACTCTGAATAATAAAATTGGGATAAGGATCTACTTCATCGTACAGTCCGCCATCGCCTCTAAAAAGCGTTAATCTAATTCTTGCATTATGCAAATGATTGTTTTTCTTGACTAATTTAAGAATTAAGTCGGACAGGTACTTAACATGCAGAAAGGGAGGTATGGTAAAATGCAAGGCTTTTAAAGAGGAAAAAAGCCTTGCAAAATGAAGATTTTTTAAAATAAATTTCCCGTTAACTACTTTAATAGTTTCAAAGCAACCGTCACCATACCTAAAGGAACGATTGTTTATTGAAATACATCCACCCTGCTCCTTTAGAAAGCTTCCGTTATAATTAATATTTCTTGGTGAATGTGTAATAACTTATTGTTTCCCGGTTAAATACCAGTAATTTAAAGCTAAAAACGTTGCGATGAAAATTGTAGTGTTGAAATGTTTTCTATAGAAAATATTTAAATTTCAAATAAATGTTACCCCTCTACTATCCCATGCTTTACAGCATATAAAATTAATCCGATAGTACTTTTTGCACCAGTCTTAATTTTTAATCGATCTCTGATTGCCTCTACAGTTCGTGGGCTAATATCTACAATATCGGCAATTTCCTTTGTGCTTTTTTCATCGCACATTAGTGTTAAGACCTGTATTTCTTTTTCGCTCAGGTCTGCCTCATCAGGTTGCAGCGTTTCTACAACTCTTTTACTTTTGAGGCCATTTAACATTGCTTTATTTGTGTACTCGTTGAAGTAGTATTCGTTTTTATGTACAGTTTTTATTGCTTCGTAAATTGTATCGCTATCACTGTTTTTGGTAAGGTAACTATTCGCTCCAATTTCCATTAAATTACTAATCATACTTACATCATCATCCATAGTAAGCATGACAATTTTTGCATTTGGCAATATCTTTTTTACCTGTGGTAAAGTTTCAATACCGTCCATTACCGGCATTTTAATATCAAGAAGAATGACATC
Source organism: Chitinophagales bacterium 62-2 (assembly GCA_002050375.1). Taxonomy (GTDB): domain Bacteria; phylum Bacteroidota; class Bacteroidia; order Chitinophagales; family Chitinophagaceae; genus Segetibacter. The sequence continues at coordinate 930 of MWYU01000745.1, read as the reverse complement.
TGGTTGAAGATATTCAGCCAGATTTAATAATTGCTTACCATTTTCTGCCTCCCCTACAAATTCAATATCAGGGTAATGCTTTAAAGATGTTTTTACCCCTATACGAAACAAAGCATGATCATCAGTAATGAGGAATTTAATTTTACCATTATTCTCAACTTTCATAGGATATTCTATGCCTCCAAACATAGATTTCAAAATTATAAATAAATACGAAGTAGTTTACTACGCGGTTTTTTCTATAGATTAAAATTATAATTACGACTAATTATGATTTATAATTAATCCTTCCCACGCATGGGAAGATATATATAAATGTCAACCTTATCTGCAATAAAAGCGCTAAAATTAAGCGAAGAGTTCTTCTGTAGAATAAGTTACCAGGATTAAGTAAACCTTTAATTCATAGCTATTGGTTTTAGCAAATATATAGGGTTTGTACTAATTTTATTAGCCTTTTTTTAAAAAAAAAACAATTAAGGGGCTGATAAACAGGGCATTAGAAAAACTACTATTTTAAGTATCGCATTTTTACTAAAGAAAGAGTATTATCTGCATTACGACATCAAGTATTTATCCCAAATCCAAGGGTAAGGAACGGCATTTTGGGAAAAAATTGTTTTTGGTAAAGCTAAGCGACAACTATTTCGCTTACGCTCTAAAGCAGCGGCTTGCCAGCTTATATTATTCTATCAATTTATTTCTAATTGCATACATTAGTAATCCTGCGATAGTTTTAACACCAACCTTCGATTTCATATTTTGCCTGATTGTTTCAACAGTTCGCTGGCTAAGAAAAACTTCTTCAGAAATATCTTCAGTAGTTTTGTCTTCACTTATCAATTTTAAAATGTTCAATTCCTTTTCATTAAACTTTACTGTATCCGGATAGAATCTCCGTACAGTTTTTTTTTGTTGCAACCTTAATAG
>MWYU01000320.1 GCA_002050375.1 Chitinophagales bacterium 62-2 | reverse complement strand
ATCACCGCGATGGATACGTTGTGGTACGCAATTTTTTTTCGAAAGCAGAAGTGAAACTGCTTTATAAATTAGCGCTTGAAGATGATTTAATAAATAGCAAAAGTTACGACAGGGTAGATGCTTCAGGCTTAAAAACCAGGTTGGCATTATGGTATTCTTTAGATAAAAGTTTGTACAGCAAATTTGCACGCTCTAAAAGAATTGTAAATGCTGTTGAAAGAATACTTGGTGGTAAAGCAGCACACTACCACTCAAAGCTTATGCAAAAAGAGCCTCGAACAGGTGGCGCATGGGAGTGGCACCAGGATTATGGGTATTGGTATAAAAACAACGGTTTTTTATTTCCTGACATGCTAAGTGTGTTAACTGCGCTAACAGCAGCAAACAAAGAAAATGGTTGTTTACAAATGATAAGAGGCTCCCACAAAATGGGAAGAATAGAACATGGCCTTTCAGGGGAACAAGTGGGCGCAGATATGGAAAAAGTAAACGAAGCGCTTAAAGTATTGCAGCACGATTATTTAATAATGGAGCCCGGCGATACGGCCTTCTTCCATTGCAATATATTGCATGCATCGGCAGCCAATTTATCGGACAAGCCCCGCTGGTCCATTATTACAGCTTACAACCTTGCAACTAATAAACCTTATAAAGATGTTCATGAAAGCAGTTACACGCCTATTAAAAATTTCAAGGGTAGCCTGGTAAAAGGGGACATTCACAGTCTTTCCGAAAAGGCAGATTTTTTGGTTAAGTAAGGGAGCAGTTGATAGTATGAAAACACTTTTTTTAATCTTAAGAGAAGCAGGGTAAACAATTTTTTTAAACATAAGAAAGTAATAATGCAAATTAAAAGTTCAGCCATAATCTTACTGTTGTCTTGTGCCTTAAGTAACATTCAGGCTCAACCTAAACCATGGAAGAAAGGGATAGTTACTGAAGAATTTATTTTCGATAAAGCACCTTTTCCGCAGAGCCATGCACCAACAATTGTTGAGACACCAAAAGGTTTAGTTGCAGCATGGTTTGGGGGAACTAAAGAAAGAAACCCGGATGTAGAAATAAGAATTAGCCGAAGAGTAAATGGTAAATGGACAACTCCGGTTTCAGTTGCTAATGGTATTCAAAATGATACACTTCGTTATCCTACATGGAACCCTGTTTTATACCAGGTTCCTAATGGTGATTTATTGTTGTTTTATAAAGTAGGACCAAGCCCTTCAACATGGGAAGGGTGGATGAAAACATCTAAGGACGCAGCCTTAACATGGTCTGCAGCAAAACCGTTACCGGAAGGTTTTATAGGCCCTGTAAAAAATAAACCTGTACTGGTAAGTAACGGAAAATTAATTTCTCCTTCAAGCACTGAAAATGATGGATGGAAAATACACTTTGAAACATCGGGCGATTTTGGAAAAACGTGGCGAATGATTGCACCAATAAACGATGGGAAAACTTTTAATGCAATTCAGCCAGGTATATTAATTTATAAAGATGGAAGGCTGCAAATACTGGCACGGAGTGGTAACAGGGCAATATTAGAATCATGGTCTAAAGATTTTGGAGAGACCTGGTCAGCTTTAGTTAAAACAGAGTTACCAAATAATAACTCAGGAATAGATGCGGTAACATTAAAAGATGGCAGGCAATTATTAGTTTATAATCATGTATTGCCACCGGGCAATGAAACCTGGGGGGAAAGAACTCCATTGAATATTTCTGTAAGTAAAGATGGTAAAACATGGTATGCTTCAGTAATTTTAGAAGATTCACCAAAGAGCGAATATTCTTATCCCGCAGTTATACAGGGAAAGGATGGGATGGTGCACATCGTTTATACATGGAACAGACAAAAGATAAAATATATAAAGGTTGATCCGTCAAAACTGGAAATGATAAAAATAGAAAATGGAGCATGGCCAAAGAAAGCGGTATATATAGCGCCAAAAGCTTAAATAACTAATGATGATGTTTTATCATTTTTTTTAGCAAAAAGCAAAGATAACATGCGCAAAAACGAAAAGAAAAACTATGCTCCTTTACGTGTTATGTAAAAAGAAGTCTTGCTAATAAATAAAGAATTTTCCAATTTTATTTTTTCAGGAAAAATAAAAACTCAGACCTGTTTTACAAAAGCATCAGGTTCTGTTCCTGGCTAGGCTATTGGACTTTCCATCTATGAAACTTTTTTAAGCAGTAATAATTTATGGGTGTTCCGGGAAAAGCATTTGGCAGCAACTGGAATGCTTTCGTGTTTAGTATATCCATGCCTTTAGCTGCGTAGATAGCGTCTGAAATACTCTAAACAACATTTGTTGGTGAAGAATTAACAAAGGCGGAAATTTCGAAAACACTAACAAGCGCCAACAACCTATACCTGTTAGGTTATTTATTTTATTTTAAACGTGTAAGATCAACCCGTCTAAAAAAAATTTCTGCCCCTTCTGATTGAATTTGGATACGTCCCTTAGAAGGCTTGACATTTACAGCCTGGTTAACTAAAGTACCGTTGAGAAAAATGGATATTTTGTCGCCATCTGCAATACATTCAACCCGGTTCCATTCCCCGGCGGTTTTCTCAATATCATTTTTACCCCTAAACCCTTTTATATCCTTCCAATCAGGATCGCGGGCAAACCAATTAATGCGGCCGCTATTAATAGTGGCAAGTGGCCCTCCTGGTTTAAAAATGTAGGAGCTGCCTTGTTTATCCGGCGCAACAGTACCCGTAATTGCAAAATTCGGGCTACCATCCCCTACAACAATAAAATCACCGGTACCTCCTTCTATTACCTGGCATTCAATTGAATGCATCCAGATTCCCTGGGAGCCTCCGTCTACTCCTTGGGAATGCAGAAGAACGCCATTATCCATTGCATTCTTTACTCTCGGGGGAAATGTTTGTGTCCCCCATTTAAACTCAAAAACAAGCTTGTAATTGCTATACTCTTCATTGGTAGTAATGCATCCCCATTCCTCTCCTGAAATACGTATCAGCCCGTTTGCTACCGTAAAAACTTTCTTTGGGTCGTTATCACGTCC
>MWYU01000544.1 GCA_002050375.1 Chitinophagales bacterium 62-2 | reverse complement strand
AATGCGTATCGCTATGTCACTATTATCATTGCCATTAATAGTATAAGTGTCTTCTCCGGATAAACCATACAACCTGATTGGTTTTTTGGTTCTATTTATTGTTCTTCAGAATTGGGCTTTCAGCCAGGATACGCCTGTTGATACTACCGGTAAAAAAGTTGATAGTACTACTCAAAGAGCTAATGCTTTAAGTGAAGCTAAAGGCGATAGCATCCATCTAAAAGTTGATACTGCAACTGTAGATAAAAGTGATAGCATAAATCTGAAAGCTAAGGCCGGAGCTGAACATAATGCTAATAGCACGAATCTGAAAGGCAATGCTGTAGCTGAACGTAAAGCGGAAAGCACCAGTCAATTTAAAAGTGCTGACACCTTAAGTCCCTATAAAATAATGAGTGCCGGTCCCGAGTACAAAAGAACTTCATTTTACCAATGGTTGTGGGGTAAAAATTATCGCAAAGAATGGACAACACCTGTTAAAGTTCCTGTTATATTATTAGACACGTTAAAAGGTGGAATAACACCCCATAAAGCCGGAGGCGGAAATCAAACCAAATCGCTTCACTCCAGAACTAAGGCCGAAAAAGAATATTCATTCCGCTCCGTTAATAAAACACTTGGAAAAGTTCTTCCCCAAGAATTTCTCGATACCTGGATAGAAGATTTCGTCAACGATAAGGTTTCAATGTCTCATCCTTATGCTGCAGGTTCTGTGCCTTTACTGGCGCAAAGTGCAAAGGTTTATCATACCAATCCACAGTATGTTTATTTACCAAACCAACCTGCGCTCGATAGTTTCAACAACAAGTTTGGCAATACATTATTTCTCTTTGAGCAGCGCCTGGATGGTAATTGGAAAGAGGCTGATAACCTTGGCAATTTTGAAAAATTTACAAGTACCGCTAAGCTGTTGGATAAGCTATATGAAGACAATGAGAACGAGGTTGACCAACGCCAGTATGTAAGGTCCAGGTTGTTTGATATGTTTATCAATGATTGGGACCGTCATGAAGATCAGTGGGAATGGGGCGAAACTAAAAAAGATGATAAAAATATATACACCCCTCTTCCACAGGATAGAGACCAGGCATATTTTAAACCCGACGGCGTACTCCTAAAGTTGCTGATTTCTGCAGCCGGCCTTAACTATTTTCAATCATTTAAAAATAATCTTGCTAACGTAAAAACTTTCAATTACGAAGAACGAAACCTCGACAGGTTTTTTGCAAACCAATTAACTTTAAATGATTGGCAAAGCCTTGCAAAAGAATTGCAGACAGCTTTAACCGATCCTGTTATAGAAGCATCTGTAAAGCAGTTGCCTCCTGAAGTGTATCCTATTTCAGGTGGTGAAATCATTTCAAAATTAAAAGCCCGCCGGGCTCATTTGACAGAATGGGCTACTGAGTATTATAAATTTATTGCAAAAGAGGTTGACGTTATTGGCAGCAACAAGAAAGAATATTTCGAGATTGACAGGCGGGATAACGAGAGTGTTGTAAACATTTACAGCACTTCTAAAGAAGGCCAAAGAAAAGAGAAACCGTTTTTTTCGCGTGTATTTAAAAGCGATGAAACCGAAGAAATCAGGCTGTATGGTTTATCGGGAGAAGACACTTATACTATTAATGGCAATGATAATAGTGACATAGCGATACGCATTATCGGTGGTAAGGCTAAAGACTCGATTGTTGATCTAACTACGAGCGGGGAAAACATAGATGTGTATGATGATGCCGATAACTTTTTTAAAACCAGCCCGCAAACAAAGCTTCATCTTTCAAAAGACACTTCTATTCACAATTTCAACTATAACGGTTACGTGTATGAAAAAAGAGGAATTAAGCCTTCAATATTTTTCGACGACGACGACAGGTTGTTTGTAGGATTAGGGTATGGTGTAACACGCAACAAATGGAGAAAAACTCCATTTGCATATAAGCAATCCTTAGCAGCCAGGTATTCTGTTTCTCAATTAGCGCCCCGGTTTATCTATACCGGAATATTTCCAAAAGCGATTGGCCAATGGAACCTGATGTTATTAGCAGATTTTGATCTTGTAAAATGGACAAATTTTTACGGACTTGGAAATGAAACAGTTTTGACAGCCCCACTTAGGGACAGAGATTTTAACAGGATGCGCACCCAGGACTTCCTAACTCAGGTGGGCATCAACCGTAAATGGGGAAGGAATAATGTTTTTATTACAAGCTTTTATGAAAATGTAAAAATAATCGACGATAAAGAAAGGTATTTGGCAAAAACGTTTCGTTCTATATATCCTGTAAAGTATAATAACAACAATTTTGCAGGTTTACAATTAGGATATACCACTCATAAAGTTAACGACTCAATTGTGCCAACAAAAGGTTTTGCCTTTTTCGGAAACACCTCTTATAATTATAATTTTGGCCAAAGCAGTAAGTCGTTTGCCCGGTTCATGGGCGATCTGCATTTGTATGTTCCTTTGATTTCTAAATTTTCGTTAGCTATTAGGGCTGGCGCTGCAACTGTTACAGGTAACCCTGAGTTTTACCAGTATGTTCCTATTGGCGGCGGCCAGACTTTGCGTGGCTACCGAAGGCAAAGATTTTGGGGTAAAACTGCTTTTTACAATAGCAATACATTACGCTTTATCAACGATGTTAAAAGCTATCTGTATAACGGGAAAGCAGGGTTAGTTGCTTTTTTTGATAATGGCAGGGTTTGGATGCCTTCTCAAAAATCCGACGGATTTCACACTGGTTATGGAGCAGGAGTTTTACTGGCTCCTTTTAATAAAGTATCAGCAGATATTACTTATAGTATTTCTAATGAATTCCGGTTAATTCAACTACGCATCACCAAACCTTTTTAGGTCTTTAATAACCCCATGCCTTGCATGCAATACAAAAGACAGGAGTTTTGGTAATGCATGCGTAGAAGTGTTACAGTGCGGTAATCTTTCAAGACTATCTTCGTCGCTCATAAACCAAAACTAATACATGAATAATCCGCGGCAACTCAATCGGTCATTAGGTCTGCAGCTTGTAATAGTAGTTGTAA
>MWYU01000395.1 GCA_002050375.1 Chitinophagales bacterium 62-2 | reverse complement strand
GTATAAGGTTGTCTGGATTTCGCAGACTATTATCTCTACTAAGGTTGAAAGAGGAGTAAAGCAGCCATTAGATTTGATGGGGTGAATTTTTACGCACTCAAATCGCTTTGGAACCGGCCGGTCTTTAAACCATTTTTCAAAAAACAATCTGCCGGTCTTCGTAATCCTGTTATTTATTTTTTAGCTGCTTTAGGATAAGGCACATCATATCCTTTAACTGAATGCCATAAAACCCTGTTTAACACAACCTCTTCTTCCTGGTCCAAATCATCATTCTCTGTTAAGTTCATTTCCATTGATTTCTTTGCCCAGTAAAGTTGCTTGCCTGAAATGGAAGATAGTTTGGGGTTCATCTCATTCAGCGGAATGTTGTTTTGCAATGGAGTATAAGGTGTAAGATCAGGTTGACTGGTAAAACAATCTGTCATAGGCATAGCAACGAGGTCAAGATGACTCATAGGTGGAAGTCCCAATATTAATTGAATAGTACGCAGAATGCTATTTTGATTATAATGGGTGCTTACTACCGCCTTTCTTTTAGTATAAGGACTAATACAAAAAGAAATCGTACGATGTCCATCTACATGGTCTAATCCATATTGAGGATCATCCTCTATTACAAAAATTGCTGTCTCTTTCCAGAACTTGCTTTTACTAACCGCCTCTACAATCCTTCCTAATGCTAAATCGTTGTCAGCCACCATTGCCCGTGGGGTAGGAAAATCTGGCTGAGTACCCGAGGTATGATTGTTAGGCAACGATAACATCATAAGGTTAGGAAAAGAATCATTTTTTTCAAAAGCATGAAGTTCGTTTATAAATACGTCTGCCTTGTACTGATCATTTATCTGGCGGGGACCACCGGTATAGATCGGGCAATAGTAATTTTGTAATGTATGTACAGTAGGAGTTGCAATGATTTTTATCTTATTCGCCTTTGTTATATAATCCTGGTAAATATCTGTCCACGTTGAATTTGCAGGAATAATTTCATCGTTGACAAATTCTCCATAAGTACGAAATTTAAGACCTGCCTTAATTACATAGTCCCATATAAAACCTGAAGCAGCGTAAACAATAGGATCATTTCCATTCCAGGGATAACCACGTACGAATGAAGGAAATGCTTTTTCGAGATAATCTGTTACATATCCCTGGCTTGTCCAGTTATGACCTTCTGCACTCAATACGCCATTGCAGTAGGTATTATCAAGCAATACAAATTCTTCTGCTAATTTATGATGATTGGGTGTCACAAATCGTCCAAACATCGTTAAACTGCTATCACCATTCCCCTGGGCCATATCTCCTAACACCTGGTCGTAGGTCCTGTTTTCTTTAATGATATAAATAACATGTTTTATTAAAGATTTCTCCCCCGGCTGAGTTGGCACCGGCACCATCCTTTCTTTTACCCCCGCAAGATTTAGTTCCTTTGTAATTTTTGGCAAGCGCATATTGGTTGCTGCCGTTATCGTAAACCTTTCCAGAGCCTCTGCCCCGGGAACATCAATAAATGAGACTGAACCGCTCTGGTCGCGGGTGTTGTATGCGTTGGTCAGGAAGTATGGCGTGTAATTAATAACTCTCTCTTTTTTTGAGGGTAACCTGCTGCCAATGCCTTTCATATTTACTACAATAAGTTTCTTTCCATCTGCCGATAAAATTACTGCGCTGGGGTACCATCCTGTCGGTATCAAACCTTTCAGCTTTCCTGTTTTCAGATCGATCACCGCAAGTAGATTATCGGCTCCATCTGCTATATAAAGCCTATTACCATCGGGCGATACGGCAACGTCGTTAGGCGCACTGCCAAAAGGAAGTTCATCCATTGGCTTCGAACTTATCGTATTAATAACCTTGTCCGATTTGGTATCAATTACAGAAACATTGTCACTATTAGCATTTGCAACATACAGCAGGGCGCCATTAGGGGACATGGCCATGCCGCATGGATGAAGCTGCACCGGTATTTCGGTAATCAGCTTACGATCACTTAAATTAATTACAGAAACAGTTCCGGTTGAAGCTATACCTGTTTTTGTATCGATTACAACCATACTTCCTGAACTTGGTGCTGACATATCACCAGCTTTTGGAAGGCGCCCGCCCCAATTGCTAACATAAGCTTTGTCGTTTTTAATAACGACAGCATAAGGAGCAATGCCTACCGGGATTTGCGCTTCCAACTTTCCTGTCTGAAGGTTTACTACTCCTAATGTATTGTTTCGGTTAAGCGTCACATACATCAGTCCTGTTTTTTTATCAATTGTAAGACCACCCGGATAAGAACTCTTTTTATCAGTTCCGGGAAGCATTATTGTATCGTCCCACGCAAACAAACCTCTCTCATCCATTTTTGCTGAACGAAGAAAACCCCTGTTATCTGTAATCCATACTTTCTTATCATCAGGACTCCAGCTTATTCCTTTAAAGGTATTGCCACCTTTAGGAAGTTCAAGCGTTTGTATGATTGACTGATTTTTGGCATTCAAAAAAACTACGTCAGACATATTCTTTACTGCCAATATTGTTTCATGAGCATTCAACGCAACGTCAACCGGCCTGCCCGGAAATGTTATTGTTTTGCCTGCGGGATTGATTATTTGAGATGTAGGGACTACATAAGTATTATTACTTTGAGGGCCAACAAAAGCCTCCTTTCTGAAAGTATCCTTATTATTTTTTACTTTTTTTACCGCCTGAAGTTTTGCCTGGGAAATACATCTTATTGAACAAGCGGATAATAGAACACCAACAAAAATTAATTGCTTATAATTTACTTTCATCAAAGAATTATTATTGAGATTATTGTCCCCCTAAGCTGGGCTAAAGCGGTAAGTAATACCTTTTTCAAATTACTATCACGTGCTAAAGGACACTTTATTAGTTAAGAGCTGTATGTATTATTTTCACGCAAAAATTTAAGGAGCAAAATTTTTTTCCTGACGTCTTTGTGTATGTTTTTTCTGGCGTCTTTGCCTGAAAGTTCCTGCACGCATCAATCTGATAAAAATACAGCCTGACAACAGGTTGTTATTAAACCTTCCCTCTTCTATTTCTTTTTCTAC
>MWYU01000178.1 GCA_002050375.1 Chitinophagales bacterium 62-2 | reverse complement strand
TATCTACCCCGTTTAAAACATTTTCTAACTTTTCAGACTGCCACCTTGCAGTCCTCGCTAATGAATAAAGACCGTTCAACCCTGCCTCAAAACCAGCAAGGTTCTTATACAATCCTTCGCTCGATATAACGTTTGGCGGATTTTCATCCAAAATCTTTTTTGAACAGCCAATCGCCAAAACAATTAACAGTGAGACTTTGATAGTATTAAAAGAATATATTCTCATGATCTTATTTTTTTTGTTCTTGATTTTTTTTGATATTTTAAAATCCAAGCGTTACACCGAAAACATACTCCTTTTGTAAAGGAACTCCCAGTTGGCTGGGTTGGTCAGTTAATTCAGGATCCATTCCTGTCCAATTAGTGAAAGTAGCAAGGTTGCGCCCGGTTACGAAAAATCTTAACCGGCTGATACTGGCTTTATTAATTAAACTTTTTGGTAAATCATACCCTAATGAAATATCCTTCAGACGAATAAAACTTGAGCTTTCATAGATACGCCCCAGGTTTCCCGCCATCCTTGCTGCCTCTAACTTATTCATAATCCAACCATTTGTAGGATTAGTAGGCGTCCACCAATTCTTTAGAAGTGTATTATTTCGTACTTCCGCCCCCTGAACTTCGTCCGTCATCAGGAAATTTTGTGTTGTAACGCCATGCACGCCATGCACAAAAACGTTAAGAGTGAAATTGCTATAAGAGAACGTATTGGTTAAACCCCAAAGAAGTTTAGGATCCCTCTGGCCTATAATCCTCCTGTCTTCAGGCCTAAGAACTCCATCTTTATCGAAGTCTTTTAATTTCACATATCCTGGTTTCGAGCCATACTTTGCCGCTTCTGTGGCTTCATCCAATTGCCATACACCTTCCCAAATATAATCGTAATTAACCCTGATAGGCTGGCCAATAAACCATCTATTGGCAACATCATCAATTTCTCTTCCGTTCGCATCCCGCAGCCCATACAATGAGACAATCTTATTCTTATTAAATGAAACATTACCTGATGTAGACCACTGAAACTTGTTTGTAACTACGTTCTTTGTATTAAGAGAAAGTTCAAGGCCGGTATTTTCGGTTTCGCCAATGTTCTGGGTAATTGTAGTAATACCATGCACGGCAGAAATGGTCCTGTCTAATAGTAGATCGGTGGTATTGGTAAGATACCAGTTAATATTACCTGAAACCCGGTTTTTCAATATTCCAAAGTCCAATCCCAGGTTTATTACCCGCGAAGATTCCCATCCAAGGTCATCAAGTCCTAATTTAACCGGTATATATCCCGGTTGAGTTCTATTACCGGCAACCATGTTTTCTACGGCCAACCTGGAGATGGTCTCATATGCGCCTATTGCCTGGTTTCCATTCAATCCCCATGATGCTCTCAGCTTTAGCTCGTTGAACAGATTTTTTAATGGAAAGAAATTTTCTTTTGCCAGGTTCCAGCCAAGTGCAGCAGATGGGAAAACACCCCATTTGCTCGTGGCTCCAAATCCTGAATAACCATCCCTGCGCCCTGTTAGTGTTACAAGATACTTACTGGCATAAGAATAATTCAACCGCGCCATTTGAGAAATAAGATTGGTTTCAATAAAAGAAGTGGATGGAATTCTTACATCAGCCTGTTGGGATGAATACCACAGAAGAAAATCATTAGGATAGTTGCTGGCGCTAAGAGAATTTGAGCTGTTTTTATTTCCCTCATAACTATACAGAGCAGTGGCAAAAATAGTATGATTGCCAAAGTCCCTGTTATAAGAAAGGATATTCTCAATAACAGTGTTGTTGCTAACGGAGTTGCTTGTTGTTGACCGTCCCAGCGATTCAAGTCCTGACTGGGTATTTCTTCCCCTATATTGCGCTCTGTCGGTAAAAGTCTTTCTAATACCCGTGTTTAACCTGTAACTTAAACCTTTTACAAAAGGAAAATTGATTTGAGCGTAGTTATTCGTCAGGATCTGGGTAGACTTGTTAAGGTCTTCATATAACAATCCCTGGAGAGGGTTGCCAACCACGTTTTGCTCGGGCCATGGTAAAATTGTTAACCTGCCATTACTGTCGTATGGTGTAGTAAGAGGGTTAGTTTGAAGTGCACCAACAAAACTTGCCGGTTCGCCACTGGCGTCATCAAAGGTCAATTGGGTACGGGTACCTAATGTAAGCCAGTCGTTAATTTTTGTTTCAACATTTATCCTTGCTGAAATACGGCGGAATTCATCGTTTTTGGCTATTCCCTTAACCTTCATATAACCGCCTCCAATGTAATATTTGGTGTTATTGTGATTTCCTGACACCGCGAGGTTGTGATCGTGCCTTGAACCCTGGCGAAGAGCAAGGTCCATCCAATTGGTCCAATTACCTGAATCGAACATGGCCTTTTCGCTTGCAGTCATGAGGTTCGGGCTTCGTTCCATTTTAAAAGCATAAAACTCAGGACCCGTCAAAAAACGACTTAAATTAGTCGCATTCTGAGTGGAGTATTTTCCATCGTACGATATAGTAGTTTTGCCTGCAATACCTTGTTTAGAGGTAATAAGAATAACGCCGTTCGCTCCTCTCGAGCCATAAATGGCAGCAGATGAGGCATCTTTTAAAACCTCAATTGATTGTATATCGTTTGGATTAATATCCGCAAGCTGTCCACCATAAGGTATACCATCAAGAACAATCAAAGGATCGTTGCTTGCTGTAATAGAGTTTCGACCCCTTATCTGGATAGATTGATTAGGTTGAGCGCCGGCAGTGGTTGTTTGTATCATCACTCCGGGAATGGAACCCTGGAGTGCTTCGGCAATATTGTTGTTCGGTACCATCTCTAACCTGTCTCTTGGTAACGAGGCAACAGCCCCTGTTATATCACTCTTCTTTTGCGTACCGTAACCCACTACTATTACCTGTTCGCCTATTACCATAGAAGGTTTTAGTTGGACAGAAACATTTGCCTGGTTACCAATTGGCACCTCTGTTGTTTCAAATCCTACATAGGAAATAACTAAGGTTGAATTAGGCGATGCATCCAAAGAAAGATTACCGGCAGCGTCTGATTTTACTCCTTTAGTAGTGCCTTTTAATAAAATAGTAGCAC
>MWYU01000334.1 GCA_002050375.1 Chitinophagales bacterium 62-2 | reverse complement strand
GCATTAAGGCAACTGATGGTGAAATTGGAGATGTGGAAGATTTTATAATTGACGACAGCTCCTGGAAAATACACTTCCTTGTGGTTGATACAGGTAATTGGTTTCCAGGTAAAAAAGTGCTCATATCGCCTAAATGGATAAAGGAAATAAAATGGGAAACTTCTACTGTTATTGTTAATGCTTCAGTAGAGCGTGTAAAAAACAGTCCTGAGTATGATGCAGGCCAACCAATAAGTGAAGGCTATGAGGCAAATCTTCAAAATTATTACGGGAGGTTTATTACTCATAAACAATAGTCATCATCAGGCATGTTTCTTTCAATTTAGAGAATTAAGCTTATAGTAAATGAGTAATCACCATAGCAAAATGAGTGACAATTGTGCTGATTACAGTTAGCTCTAAATATTAACACATGAGATTTACAAACAAAATTTGTTTGGTTACCGGGGGTGGTTCAGGCATTGGGCGAGCTACCTGTTTACGTTTTGCCAGGGAAGGTGGTGCGGTAGTGGTAATAGACCTCAGTGAAGAGGCTGGCTCGGAAACGGTACAATTAATAAAGGGACAACAGGGAGAAGCTATTTTTATAAAAACTGATATTTCCTTTCCTGAGCAGATAAAGCAATGTGTAGAAACTGTTATAGAACATTACAGCAAAATAGATGTTGTAATTAATAACGCTGCCATGATGACCTTTAAGCCGGTGCTTGAGCTATCGGTTGAAGAATGGGATCAGGTAATGGACACCAATCTGCGATCGGTTTTTATTTTTACCAAATATTGCTTGCCACACATGAGTAAAGGATCATTCGTAAATATCAGTTCAGTACATGGACACCAAACCACACTTAATGTATTACCATATGCAGCAAGCAAAGGAGGCTTAGAAGCCTTTACACGCGGCTTAAGCCTCGAGTATCCCGCATCCCATTCGCGGTTTAATGCGGTTGCGCCTGGTGCTGTGGATACTCATATGTTATGGTCGAACCCCAACGTAAAAAGCGGAGAGGAAAAAATAAAAGGTGCAGTTGGAGAACCCGAAGAATTAGCTGCCGCTATATGTTTCATTGCCTCCGACGAAGCATCTTACATTAATGGCACAACGCTTATTGTTGATGGCGGGAGGTTAAACATTCTTTAAGTTTAATTTTCTATAGCATGAGAAATTCATTTATGTTTTCTACCGGTATTGAAAATAGTTACCCTACTATTATTTCAGATGGGAAAAAAATACGGGTAGACGAATTGGAAAAAACCAACTTTTATAACCGGTGGAAAGAAGATTTTGGTTTGGTAAAAGAAATGGGTATTAAATTTTTGCGTTACGGACCACAGTATTATTCTACTCATGTAGGTCCCGGCCAATACAACTGGGAATTTGCAGACGAGACCTTTAGGGAACTCAAAAGCCTGGGCATTACACCAATTGTTGACCTATGCCATTTTGGAGTACCCGATTGGATAGGGGATTTCCAAAACAGTGAATGGCCTTATTATTTTGCCGAATATGCCAAGGCTTTTGCTACCCGTTTCCCCGATCTTCAATTTTACACTCCGGTTAACGAAATATTTATTGCCGCTACCTTTTCGGCTCAATACGGTTGGTGGAACGAATGCATGAAAAGTGACCGGGCTTTTGTAACAGCCTTAAAGAATTTATGCAAAGCAAATGTGCTGGCTATGCAGGCAATTCTTACAATTCAACCGGAGGCTGTTTTTATCCAGAGTGAATCTTCAGAATACTTCCATGCGGAAGATCCCTCATGCCGGAAATTAGCTGATTTTTTAAATGAAAAACGGTTTTTGTCTTTAGACTTTACCTATGGTTACCCGGTCTCTGTTCAGATTTACAACTATTTGCTCGAAAATGGACTGAGCCACAAGGAATACCTATGGTTTGAATCAAATTACATAAAGGCAAAATGCATCATGGGCAATGATTATTATATAACTAACGAGCATTTGGTACACACGGATGGCAGCACATCTGCTGCCGGCGAGATATTTGGCTATTACATTATTACCCATCAGTATTACAGTCGCTATAGACTGCCGGTAATGCATACGGAAACCAATTTTACAGAACCTGATGCGGTAAAATGGTTAAAAAAAGAGTGGGCTAATTTGTACAGGTTTAAGCAGGATGGCTTCCCCATTGTTGGTTTTACCTGGTACAGCCTTATTGACCAGGTAGATTGGGATTCAGCTTTACGTAATAATGACGGGAATGTAAATCCCCTGGGTTTGTATGACATCAACCGCAAGGTAAGACCCGTAGGACTGGAATATAAAAAACTAATTGAAGTTTGGAAGGACGTGCTGGAAGGCGAAAGCTTTGGACTACATTTTATTTATTAAACTATCAAAAAAGACAAAGGTTGGGTAGAAGACAGCTGCGAAGAATGGTTATTTCCGAGCTAATATTTTAAAGGATATTAAAGTAACATTAAAAGAATAGTAACTCCTTTTACTGTTCCTAAACCTAATGTTACAATCAGCCTTACTTATGGATTAGAAATAGATACTTTTGATTTAACGTTTAACGTATATCGGGCCTTTTCGATGTATCATACTTTACCGAATCATTTGTACCAAGCGGAAGAATATTGGAAGTATCCATACGGGAAAAATTAGTTGAGTCAATTGCATCGCCTAAACTGTTACTGGCGTCGGTACTGTTGTTATCGCCGTTTGGCTTGCAGGCGCTTATGTTAATGATGAGAGCGAAACCAAATGCTGTTAAAGTAATTATCTTCTTCATGATTGTTTGTTTTATAATCTTACAAAATTAGGTCCCACCTTTGCCGGTTAATAACATTGCCTTTACAATTGGTTGTACCTCAGCCGAGTTACAGAGCGGGTTCTCCAACTTATATTATAGTGTTATTAGGAATATATCTACTTGCCACCATTTGCTTTTAAGTCAGCTTCACAATCTTCATCTAATGCCGGCATCTTCCGTTTCATAATAAACTTATATTGATCTTTAACTTCAGTACGATAATACATCAGGCACTCTTTGTTGTTACAATGCTTTCCATGATTACCCTCTTTATAAATTTTTTGTGTAGGTGAACCAATATTAACT
>MWYU01000239.1 GCA_002050375.1 Chitinophagales bacterium 62-2 | reverse complement strand
TTATCAACCTCATCAACTAATTCACTTATTAACTCTTTATTTACTTCAGAAAAATTATTGACGAAGTTTAAGGGGTTTTGAATTTCGTGTGCAATGCCTGCCGTAAGTTCACCGAGGCTGGCCATTTTTTCGGATTGCACCAATTGCTTTTGTGTAATTTGTAATTCATTCAAAGCATCTTCGGCCCTTTTTCTTGCGGCTTTTATTTCAATCAAGTCCTGCTCCGTACGGATCGCTTGTGCTTCTGCTTTTTGTAAATCGAGAAAACGGATATAAGCTTGTTCAAAAACTTTTGCGATCCGGTTTAAAATCTCAAAGTCATTATCAGAAAATACCTGGCGGGTCCAGCTATTAGCGCCCAATAAAGAATTTTTTTCTGCGATAAAAGAAGCGATGTAACTATCTGCCTGAAGTATAAAATCCCTTGATGATTGAGGTATAATCTCTAAATTGTTATGTTTAAAAACATATTCGAAATATTTATTTTTTTCATCAAGGGAATACAACCTGTTGAAGATGTTTTCACCTGTTTCTTTTGCATGCCATACATCTAATATTATTGGGTTGTTTACAAATGCTTTTTCATCGTATGGCAACATAATCTCCAAAGGCAAAGCGAGATCCGGTGTCGCTACTATTATAACCGCATCTTTTGCGTTTTCGCTAAATAAATGAATGGCAGCTCCGCCATCAAATTCTAATCCCAGTATTTTTAACTGTTGAAATAATATGGCAACAACATCTTTTAGTTCGTTGGAATGGTGCATGGCCAACGAACGGCCACGAATTCTTTCAAGGGCCAATTGTATTTGAGCTTCCCTTGCCTGCGCTTCTGCTTTTTGCAAATCTTCAAACCGTTTGTAAGCATGATGAAAGGCATCAGCGAAACGTTTCATTACATGAAAGGTGCCTTCAGAGAAAGATGTTTCACTAAATGTAAATATGCCTCCTGAGGGAAACATTACGCAATAATAAAAGTGCTTTACATCGGAATTACTCAATGCTTCTTTTGCAAAATCTTCCTGGAAGCCTGTATTTCCAACAGCCTTATAATATTCAATTAGATCCATTCCTTCTAAGGTGTAACCAAAGGATTTTTGTGCCTTCCAATTGATAAAAATATTGTTCAGCAAAGGGTGCCCGCTTAATGGCTCGTCGCCTGATACTCCTATGGTATTGCCAACATTTGTAGATGTGGTGATCCAGGCTTTGACGCTCCTGTTTG
This sequence comes from Chitinophagales bacterium 62-2, assembly GCA_002050375.1. Taxonomy (GTDB): domain Bacteria; phylum Bacteroidota; class Bacteroidia; order Chitinophagales; family Chitinophagaceae; genus Segetibacter. The sequence continues at coordinate 1,881 of MWYU01000239.1, read as the reverse complement.
CTTCATTTATTATGCCGATACCACACCTCAAAGTCTTTACTTCAAGCTTTTCCAATTCATTGAATACTGTTGATACCACCAATGCAAGGTCCTCACTTTTGCTCATGGCCATAGACTGCGCCCTTACCTTTTCCAATGCCATCTCAATCTTTGCTTCTCTTGCCTGTGCTTCTGCCTTTTGCAGGTCAAGAAAGCGTATATAAGCCTGCTCAAAAACTTTGGCAACCCTTCTTAATACCTGGATACTTTCTTCGCTGTAAATGGCGCCTTGCCAGCAATCGAAGTATAATGATGAATTTTTTTCAACTAACAAACAGGCAGTATATTTTTGTCCCTTTGTAAGAAAATCTCTTGCTTCAGGCGGTATTGCTGTTAAATCGTTATGCGCAAATACATACCTGAAATATCTGCTCTTTTCTTCTTCGCTGTACTCCTTGTTGATGTAGCTCTCGCCGCTAAGGAATGCCTGCCAGCTATCTTTATAATTGGTGTCTTCTTTCATCAATTCCTCATCATAAGGAAGGTTTATCAAAGAAGGCTGTTGAAGATTATTACCTACCCAAAAAATTGAATCTTTAGTTGCTTTATTAAATAACCAGATCGCAACAGTGCCAAGCAGTATGTTTAGCTCATCTAATTTTTCAAATATGATGGCAATAACATCCTTCAATTCATCTGAACGATGCATAGCCAGCGACCTGCTTCTTATCTTTTCCAATGCAGTTTCAATGGTTGCTTCTCTTGCCTGCGCTTCAGCTCTTTGAAGATCGAGAAAACGGGTATAGGTCTGCTCGAAAACTTTACCGAAACGTTTAAAGATGGCATGTGCTTCCGACACCGGTTCATACGTTATGAACAGAAGACTCACTTTGGAGCCAAAGACGAAATGATTAAACTGGCGTGAGGGAAACTGAAATCCGCCCTCTAGCATTTTTTCATATTGCTGTTCGTCGCCAAACTTGCTGAGTTCCCGGTAAGTTTCTTTGAGCATTTCTCCTTCCAGGTACGATACAAAAAATTCGTCTCCTCTTTTCTTTGCATCACTGATTTCCTTGAAGACCGGGAAGGCGGTAGCGTCTATAGTATAAGGTTCAATGAAACCACCCTGCGGACTTGTTATGTAATCCGTATAGTAATTGTTATCCTCGCTCCAGACATTAAAACCGGTTGTCCACACTTTGATGCCTAACTCACTTACCTGCTTAAATAACAAGCTCGCTACTTCAGCCAGTTCATCACTCTTTTGCATGGCCATGGCTCTTGCCCTTACCCTTTCCAATGCCAGCTCAATCTGCGATTCTCTTGCTTGTGCTTCGGCCTTTTGCAAGTCGAGAAAGCGGGTATAGGTTTGTTCGAAAACCTTTGCAAAGCGGATAAATACCGGGTGTTCGGTTGGGCGGTGATCCTGAGTGACCAAAACAAAGAATCCGTAGGTAAAGTATACAATATGGAATACAAATGCTGGAATAGAATCCTCATATATAGTGGGATCAGGATGAAGAGAGAAAACATATTCTAAATGTTCTTTTAATTTTTTTCCCTGGACTTCTTCAACATAGAGGGTTTCTCCTTTCTTCCACCCCTCATACATCTTCTCTGAGAGTCGATCATGCGTATGGTTATAGGTTACCTTCGGCATCTTGCCTGTCAGCATATCCCACATCCATGCTTCTGATTCAGGTGTATCAGAATAACAAATATGAATTCCCATTCCCGATAAAGAGATGTCTAAAGATTCCAGCTGTCTAAGAATTAGCATGTTTGTTTCGTCTAACTCATCACTTTTTTGCATGGCCATTGTTCTTGCCCTTACCCTTTCCAATCCCAACTCAATCTGTGCTTCCCCTGCCTGAGCCTCGGCCTTTTGCCGGTCGAGAAAGC
>MWYU01000277.1 GCA_002050375.1 Chitinophagales bacterium 62-2 | reverse complement strand
CCGCTAAGCCATCTTTTCTGAAATTCAAATTGTCCGACTTTGCTACTATATTCCACCCTATCTGCTGTAGTAACAGAACAGAGGCATTTAAGCGATATTGCAATACATGTTTTTCCTATGAAAATCAAAAAGGCGATGGACTTACACAAGTCCAGCCACCATCAATAACAAGGCTTTGACCTGTGATGTGCTTTGCTTTATCTGACACAAGGAATAAAGCAGCTTCGGCTATATCAGATGAATAAGCAGGACGGCCCATCGGTGTAATTTGGGACCAGGTGCTGTAGTACTGTGCATCTTCCTGTGTTCGTTCGGTTAAGGTTGCGCCGGGTGCAATTGTGTTTACGTTTATTTTATATTCTGAAAGTTCAATTACAAGATTTTTTGCAAGCATTTCTAAAGCTGCTTTAGTCATTCCATAAGCAGCTAAATCCTTATGAGCCTGGTGACCTGTGACTGAAGACATAAATAGGAGCGAGCCACCGTTTTGCTGCTGCTTCATTTGGTTTGCTGCTGCCTGGGCGAAGAAGAAAGTTCCTCCTAAATTCAATTGCATCACTTTAAAAAAAGCATCTTCCGGATAAGTGAAAAAATCTCCGAATAAGGTAATGCCTGCATTGGCAATGGCAATATCAAGTTTACCAAATTCTGACACTGCGGTATTTATCATCTGCCTGATAAAACTCAAATCACCTGCATCACCTGTTAAAGCAATGCAACTACCACCCGTTTCTTCATTGATACGTTTGCCCGCAGCATCAGCCAGCGAAGGATCAATGTCGTTTAAAATTACAGCAGCACCTTCTAACGCTAACTGCCTGCATATTTCAAAGCCTATCCCCTGACCTGCACCTGTTACAACAGCAACTTTATTTTTAAAAGACTTTGGGTTCATCAACTGTTTTTAGTGTGAGTCTTTAGATACTTCGCTGCCCGACATGCCGGTTAAAAAATCCATATCTGCACCCAAATGCGCTTGTTCAACGTGTTGAATGTAAAGGCCTACATAGCCTCGGTCCGCAATGGCGGGTTTAGGTTTCCAACGTTGTTTTCTTTCCTGCAATTCTTCATCACTCAAATGCACATGCAATGAGCATTCGGGTACATTTAAAGTGATTACATCTCCTGATTGCACCACGCTAAAGTTGCCTCCGCATGCTGCTTCAGGAGAAGCATGAAGCACAACAGTTCCAAAGCCTGTACCACTCATCCTGCCATCTGATATACGTACAATATCTGTTATTCCCTTTTCCAAAAGTTTCTTAGGCATTCCCATATTCCCTACTTCAGGCATGCCGGGATAACCTTTCGGGCCAACATTTTTTAAGACTAAAATGCTGCTTTCATCAACTTCTAAATCGCGGTCGTCTATCCTGTTTTTAAAGTCGTCAACATCCTCAAATACTACCGCTTTGCCGGTATGCTGCATTAAAGCAGGAGTGGCAGCCGATGGTTTTATAACAGCTCCGTTTTCGCACAGGTTTCCTTTTAAAACAATCACCCCCGATACAGGATTGAAAGGAGCATCAAGACCGGCAATTACCTCACGATTATGACATTCACTCGGCTTATAATTGTGACCGATTGTTTTTCCATTTACAGTAATACAGTCGTTGTGTAAAAATTGATGCAACTCTTTGAGCACTGCCGGAAGACCGCCTGCATAATACAAGTCCTCCATAAAATACTTGCCGGAAGGCTGCAGGTTTACAAGGAGCGGAACATTGGAAGCTATGTTATTAAAATCATCTAACGTAAGGTTAACACCGATACGGCGTGCAATAGCTATTAAGTGAATTACAAAATTGGTGGAACCGCCAATAGCAGCATTGCTGATGATAGCATTTTCAAATGCATCACGTGTAAGTATATCTGAAAGCTTTACATCTTCTTTTACCATTTCAACTATGCGCAACCCTGAAAACTGAGCCAGTACTTTTCTTCTTGCATCGGCAGCGGGTATAGCAGCATTGCCGGGCAAAGAAAGTCCCAATGCCTCTACCATACAAGCCATCGTAGACGCAGTGCCCATAACTGCACAGTGACCCGAACTTCTGCACATACTTCCTTCGATCGTCATTAATTCTTCCTGTGTTATCTTTTCTTCTCTCACTGCATCGTGGTAACGCCATAAGTCGCTTGTGCCGATAGCTGCGCCTTTATGTCTTCCGGTCAGCATTGGTCCACCTGATACCACAATAGTAGGCAGGTTCACACTACAGGCACCCATTACTAAAGCGGGTGTTGTTTTATCACATCCGCACAACAGCACTACTCCATCAAGGGGATTGGCGCGAATAGATTCTTCTACGTCCATACTAACAAGGTTACGGTATAGCATGGCTGTTGGCTTCATCAATGTTTCGCCTAACGACATTACCGGAAACTCAACAGGAAAACCTCCTGCCTCGTAAATACCTTTTTTTACAGTCTCTGCTAAATCCCTGAAATGAGCATTGCAAGGCGTGAGTTCTGACCATGTATTGCAGATACCGATTACAGGTTTATTATTAAATTCGTAATCAGGAATGCCCTGGTTCTTCATCCATGCACGATAGATGAAACCATCTTTGCCCGTACGACCAAACCAACCGGTACTTCTTAATTTTTTCTCCACTTAATTTTTATTTGAATTTTTAAAGGGGTTAGTGGGAAGGTCTTTTTTACCACAAAGAATACAACAGGCACAAAAAAACATAAAGGGAGTAACACACATTTCTTAATAATCCCAAAAATCCTATAAATCCCGGTTCAGACAATTACCACAAAGAACACGAGGAAAGGCAACACAATGAACACACAAAGTATTATTGAAACGTTAAGGAGCTTCGTAGAAGTTCACATGAATATACCCGTTAGAAATACTCGCTTGCTTATATTTTTCAGAAGATATTATTTACACATCATACTAAGAAGTTATCACTTTCCCTGTAAGCTTTTATTAGTGCAAGTTCACCTTCTTTGCCGGGCTTAGCGTTGCCGTGCTCCATACCTAATACACCTTTGTAACCTTTTTCGTGAATGTGTTTAAAGATGTTCTTATAATTCATCTCGCCGGTGGTAGGTTCTTTCCGGCCGGGGTTATCACCAATTTGAAGATAGGCAATTTCATCCCAGCATCTGTCCATGTT
>MWYU01000336.1 GCA_002050375.1 Chitinophagales bacterium 62-2 | reverse complement strand
ATATTAATTTATTCAGCTCAAAAATTTTCACTTCAAACCTTCATTCCAGATTTTACTTCGGACATATCAGAAGCAACAAAGCTGGTACATGAGATCGAACTTTACTACAAACAAGTGCAGGAGTTGACATTACAAATGCTGGAGGCTATACAGCAGGAAGAAAATGAAAAAAGATTAGAAAGCGATGAGAAGTATAAAGACCTCTTTGATAATGCAAATGACCTAATTCAATTTGTTTCTCCAACAGGAGAAATACTATACGTAAATAATGCCTGGACCGAAACATTGGGTTATAATACCGAAGAATTAAAAGGAAAATATATATTCCAATTTGTAAAGGATAGTCATGTAAAATATTATAAAGACTACCGGGAAAGAATTATTGCGGGGGAAAAAATAAATGAGGCCTTAAAAGTTTCTTATATATCGAAAAGCGGAGAAGACATTAATATTGAAGGTTACATCTCATGCAAATACAAAGATGGAATACCACAATATACCAGAGGAGTTTTGCGAAATGTAACAGACCGCTTATTGCAGGAGAAAAAGATAAACTTTTATATTAAACAGTTAGCTGAAAGAGAAGCCAACCTGAGTCATGTAATAGAAAGCGCTCCCGATGCAGTTATTGTTATTGATAGCGAGAATACGATACAGTTATGGAACCCTAAAGCTGAAGAAATATTTGAATGGAAAGAGGCAGAAGTTAAAGGCCGGCAATTAATGGATATTATTATTCCTTCGGACTTAAGGGAAAGGCATAAGAATGGAATGAAAAGATATTTAACCACAAAACAATCGAACATTATAAATAAGACAATTGAACTGAGGGCACTTCATAAAAATGGAAATGAGTTTTATGTTTCTCTAACTGTTTCGCATGCTGTGCAGGAAGGAAAAGATATTTTTATTTCATTTCTCAGGGATATAACTCAACAAAAAAAGACCGGGTTCGAACTTGAAAATCAAAGAAAACAACTTGAAAAATCTAACCAGGAGCTTGAACAATATGCATGGTTGACATCTCATGATTTAAAAGAACCTCTGAGAAAGATACTAACCTTTAGTGATGCATTAATTAAAAAACAAGATAGCATCCATTCTGAAACCTCTTTAAATTATTTGAAGAAGATACATGGTTCAGCTAATCGTATGAACGAACTTATTGAAGCAGTGTTGTTGTACTCGCATGTAGCTTATGATGAAGATCTTTTTTCAACCGTCGATCTTAATGATGTACTAAGAGATGTTCTTGACGATCTTGAACTGATCATTATTTCTAAGAATGCCATTTTAAAAATTGATAATTTGCCTGTCATCCATGCCATACCTATACAAATGCGGCAACTGTTTCAAAACCTGATTAGCAATGCTATTAAGTATAGTAAACCAGAACAGGCACCTGAAATATTTATTGATTGTACAAATGAGGAAGGAGGTTATAAAATAACGGTAAAAGATAATGGGATAGGTTTTGAAAATATTTATGCAGAAAAAATATTTAATGTATTTCAACGCCTGCTTAGTAATAAAACTCACGAAGGAACAGGTATTGGATTAGCTCTTTGCAAAAAAATAGTGGAAGCTCATAACGGTACAATCTATGCAGAAAGTGAAGAAGGAATAGGTTCACGCTTCATTTTGCAATTACCTAAAAAGCATACACCTGTTAGTGCTCAACCAGCTTGAGGCCGGTCTTAGTAAAGGTGATTTTTTGCTGCTTATATAAATTACCTGTCGCCATTTTAAAAGCTTTTTTGCTCATACCAAAAAAAGAATAAATTTCTTCAGGGTCAGATTTATCATGGTAAGGGAGATAACCGTTATTCTCCTGCAACAGGCGCAAAATTTTAGATGCCTCATCTTCAACCCGGTCGTACCCTGGTTTTCCAATAACTACATCAATCTTATTTTCGGGCCTGATAGTTTTTATAAAAGCCTTCATCTTATCGCCTGCTCCAATACTTTGGAAGATCTCGTTAAAGTGCAAAACTCCTGTATGCTTGTTGTTGATAATAACGAGATAACCAATATCTGTACGGCGGTACACAACAAGGTCAACCATATCTTTTTCTTTAACCGTAAGGTTCTCATTGCTGAGGAAAGGTTCAATTTTTTCGGTAGCCGCTACCCTGCCTGTTTGTTCGTCTATGTAAATTTTTACAAGGTACTCAGCCCCTTCGCGCATGCCGCTTAGCTGTTTGCTTTTAGGAACAAAAATATCCTTCATCAATCCCCAATCAGGAAACGCCCCCTGGTTGGTAACGGTAACTGCTTTTAATTTTACGATGTCGCCCACTACTCCTTTTGGCTGCTGTGTAGTAGCCAGCAATCTGCCTTCAGAATCATGGTAAACAAAAACTTTTACTTCATCACCTACTGAAAGTCCTTCGGGCATAAAGCGTTTTGGCAATAGAATTCCTTCTATACCGTCATCAAGGTAGACGCCGAAGTCTACAGCCCTCAAAACTTTCAAAGTATTATAGTCACCAACTTTCATCATTCATCTTTAATTACGATGTAAAATAACTCATACGACCTCATCAACAACTAAGCAGCCAACTGTCAACTATTCAACCGTTCAACTTATCAACTATTTAACTCATCAACCCTTCGCTCTTTCATACTGTACCGGCCATTTAACATCTACGCCTAAAGTTTTTGCTGCATGTAATGGGAAGTAAGGATCTCTCAAAAATTCGCGAGCTATAATAATTACATCTGCTTTGCCTGAAGAAAGAATTTCCTCTGCCTGTTGTGGTGTAGTTATCATTCCAACTGCTCCTGTTAAAATACCTGTTTGTTTTTTTATAGCTTCTGCAAAAGGCACCTGGTAGCCTGGGCCAACTTGAACCTTTGCGTGGGGAACATTGCCACCTGATGAACAATCAATCAGATCAACTCCTTTACCTTTTAGAACTTTAGCCAAAGCAATTGAATCTTCAATTGTCCATCCTCCTTCTGTCCAGTCACTTGCTGATATTCTTACAAAAAGAGGCAATCCATCAGGCCAAATATTCCTAATACTTTCTGCAACTTCAACAGTTAATCTTATCCTGTTTTCGAAAATGCCTCCATATTCATCATTACGCCAATTACTTAACGGCGAATAAAATTCATGGAGTAAATATCCATGCGCAGCAT
>MWYU01000156.1 GCA_002050375.1 Chitinophagales bacterium 62-2 | reverse complement strand
CTTTACCACAAAGCCAACCGGGCAGGGAACAGGATTGGGTTTGAGCTTGAGCTATGATATTATTAAAGCGCACGGTGGTGAAATAAAAGTGGAGACGAAGGAGGGTGAAGGAAGTGAGTTTATAATTCAATTGCGTACTGAATAAATTTCATGGTTGTTACTAATAAAACATATTACCTTTTATCAACTTTACAAATTTGTAATTATATAATCAGGCTCTTCAAAGTTCACCACAATGAAACCACGTTTATTCTTCTTCGCCGCTGTACTATTATACTTTGTTATAAAAGTAAACCCTGTTTTTTCACAGGAACCCATTTTCAACCGTGTTTCGAGCCCAGAAGGGGCTTGGGATGTGATCACCGGGATTACGCAAGACCCGCAGGGCTATCTATGGTTTGGTTCTACTGGTCTCTATAAGTATGATGGCTATCATCTCACGTACTATCTCAATGATCCCCTGAATCCTAAATCACTTATTGGTAACCGTGTCGAATGCGTTTATGCGGATCGAAAGGGAATCATTTGGGTTGGCACTTTTTCAGGTTTAGACCGGCTCGATCCTGCAACGGGTATCTTTACACATTTCCGTAGTAAAGCAGGAGATCATGAAAGTTTAAGTGATAATATTGTGTATAGCATTTTGGAAGACCACGAAGGAACTATTTGGGTTGGTACACGTGGAGGTCTGAATAAACTCGATCAAAAAACCGGAAAGTTTACCCGTTATCAGCATCATGAAAATGATTCTGCCAGTTTAAGTAATGACCAGGTACGGGTAATATATGAAGACCACCAGGGAACAATCTGGGCAGGCTGCGGAAGTCCTTTTACCGGGGAAACACCGACAGGAGAGGGAGGGCTTAACCGCTATAACCGCAACACAGGAAAGTTCACACGCTACATGCACAATTCAAAAGATCCCCACAGCCTGGTTGATAATCGTGTGCGGGCAATTTTTGAAGATAGCCGTGGCAATTTTTGGGTGGGAACTGCAGGAAACGGATTACACACCATGGACCGCGCAAACGGTGTATTTGAACGTCATTTATACAACCCCGTTCATCCTGAAAAACTAAGCCGTCCGCGTATTAAAAAAGTCAGTTTCGCTGACGATCATATTACTTTTATCCGTGAAGATGCAACCGGAGCGATATGGATAGGCAGTTTCTTAAACGGACTCAACCGCTATGATCCTAAAACCGAAAAAGTTACTCATTATGAATCTGAGAGAAGGGATGGCGGATTTAAAGATAGCACCAGCTGGTGGTCTTATACTTCCCGTGAAGGCGTACTTTGGATAAGCACCTTGTTTCAGGGAAATTTATACAAGCTTGATCCTTATCAAAATAATATTCCTTACCATGGCACATTGGGCGGCGTTTTTGCCTTGCACGAAGATGGTTTGGGTATTTTATGGATAGGTACACAACAGGGACTTATTCGCAGCGATGGCAAAGGAGATATTCAGCGATTCGTGATTGACAGCCTTAATCCACGAAGCCTTGGTAATGATAATGGGACGGCTATCTGTGAAGATCGAACGGGCACGATTTGGATTGGCAGCACACAAGGAATTCTAAATAGCTTCGACCGGCAAACTCAGGATTTTACCCGTTACAAGAACAATCCAAATGATGCAAAAAGTATTATGGGAAGCTTCATTAATGCCCTTTTTGAAGATCGGAAGGGATCTCTTTGGATTGGGATGAATGAAGGATTGGACCAGATGAATCATCAAACAAAAACTTTCAAGCACTACACGAATAATCCAAATGATAGTAACAGCATTAGCAGAGGTCCGGTTCAATGCATTGAGGAAGATAAAGCAGGTAATCTTTGGATAGGAATATATAACGGTGGAGGAATTAATCGCTTTGATTCACGAACGGGAAATTTCAAACACTATCTTTCCGGTGCAAATATAACCTCCATTTTACAGGATTCAGATGGAACCATTTGGGTGGGAACAGATGCCGGCCTTTACCGGAGCAAAGACTTAAATACTTTTTCCCGCTTTACCCCCCCTGGATCGGAAATTGAAATTAATGCTGTAGGAAAAATACTGGAAGATGATCATAAAAATCTTTGGATAAGTACTTTACAGGGAATAATAAAACTGAATCCTGCACGCAATGAAATTAATATTTATGGTAAGACTCATGGTGTAAATGCTCCGAACCTCAATTACAATGCTGGTTGTAAGGGGAAAAATGGGATGTTGTATTTTGGTGATCAGTCTGGCTATTATTCTTTATCGCCGGAACTATTAACCAGTAATCCAAATCCGCCACAGATAGTTATAACCCAATTTCGTCTTCAGGATCAACAGTCAAAGGCAGAGAATATTAATCAGCCCGGCAGTTTGCTCACACATTCCAAAAACATTATTCTGACCCATAGCCAAAATGCATTTTCCATAGATTTTGCAGCCATTCATTACAGCAGCCCTGAAAATAATAAACATCTTTTCATGCTCAAAAATTATGATAATGACTGGCGGCAATCGGGATCGGAACATACGGCATACTATTACAATGTACCACCTGGAAAATATATATTTCGCGTAAAAGCGGCAAGCAGTGATGGTGTATGGGCAGAGAAGAGTATTGAGATAACAATTAACCCTCCCTGGTGGCGCACGTGGTGGGCTTACTGTATTTATTGTTTGTTGTTTATTGCAGGTGTGTATGGTATTCACCGTTTTCAAAGAGAACGAGTGATTCGGACTGAAAGAGAACGTGGAAGAAAACGGGAATTGGCACAGGCAAAAGAAATTGAGAAAGCTTATCATACATTAAAAACCACCCAAACCCAACTTATTCAATCAGAAAAAATGGCTTCCCTCGGTGAGCTCACCGCCGGCATTGCACATGAGATTCAAAATCCTTTAAACTTCGTAAATAATTTTTCGGAAGTTAACAAAGAACTGATTGGAGAATTGCGTGAAGAAAAAGATAATCCTGATACAAGGAATGAAATTTTGAATGATATTGAAAACAACCTTGAAAAGATAATCCATCACGGTAAGCGCGCAGATGCCATTGTAAAGGGCATGCTGCAACATTCAAGAGCAAGCACAAACAAAAAAGAACTTACAGACATCAATGCTTTGGCTGATGAATATTTACGATTAAGCTATCACGG
>MWYU01000651.1 GCA_002050375.1 Chitinophagales bacterium 62-2 | reverse complement strand
AATAAACGCAACGACCGACACCCGCAAAACAACAGCCTAAGACAGCAGTTACAAATGAAGAAAGGGACAAAAAGAAATTTTAGGGAAAGGTGGTTTGGAAGTTAATTTTGAACAGGCTAAACTCATACTGAAATTTTTGTATCAAATGGCCGATATTGCAATAGATCAGTACATGAAAAAGCAATTTTAATCACATGTTTTCATTGAAGAACTTAAAGTTTAAGCCACATCCAGGAGTGATAGGATTATATAAAATGATAATAGGTAATGCATACAAAAAGCAAATGGCACAACAACAAAATGGCAGCAAGCAGGTAATTGATGAAATGAACAAAGTGAATGAAAGACTTACTAAAGCAAGGGATTTACTTTTATCTAAAGACATTGATCCAATTGACTATCGCACCATTAAAACAGAATGCGAAATAAACTCATTCGTCTTGAAGCAAAATTGACTGAAAAAACAACAACGGCAATCACCACAATTAGTATAGATAAGTTGATTGAAAAAGCAGTTTCAACTCTCTCTCATCTCGATATTATTTACACTAAAGCAAACGTTACAAGGAAGCGTGAAATAATAAGTTCGATATACCCCGAAAAATTGAGTTTTGACGGAATGCAATATCGAACTCCTCGCATCAACGAAGCAGCCCGACTTATCTATCAAATAAACAATGAGTTAAGTGCAATAAAAAACCGGGAAGGTTGCGATGTTTCGCACCTTTCCGGTAGGGTAGCCCCGACAGGAATCGAACCTGTATCTAAAGTTTAGGAAACTTCTATTCTATCCATTGAACTACGGGGCCAAATAAAGTCAAAAGGAAAATGAAAAGTAAACATTGTTATTTCTCAGGAGCGCAAAAATATAGATTTCAGCCTATCAATTTGCAAAACTAATTACTAATCTTCTTTCTGCTTTATGCCGCTTATCTTTACAACCCATTTTAATTTTATATGAAGTTTTATAACCTTTTAATTAAATACCGCCTTTATTTAAGTGTTCTTGCCCTTGTGCTGGCGATAGTAGTAAATATTTCTGCCGGTTTCTGGCCTGCCTTTATATTGTATTTTCTTGCTGTAATCGGAATTGCAAGCCATTTCTTTATTGGTCCGCTAAGGCTTATACAAGAGCCTATGGAGCAGGGTAATATGGAAGAAGTGAAAAAAATAATGGACTCTATCTGGTTTCCCAATTTGCTTTACAAGCCCATCCGTTCAACTTATTATACCTTAAAAGGAAACCTGGCCATGATGAACCAGGACTTTGAATCTGCAGAAAAGCATATGAAGAAAAGTCTTGACCTTGGATCACCGATGCCCGAAGCCGAAGGCGCAAACAAACTGCAACTGGGTATGATGGCCTTGCAAAAGGGAGATATGAAGACAGGCGAAAATTATGTTCGGCAAGCTATTCGTGCAGGCCTTTCGGATAAGGAAAGCCAGGCAGTAGCTTTTTTAAGTATGTGCCAGATTTTTATGAATAAAAGAGAATTTAGAGCAGCCAAAGATTTTTTTAGAAAAGCAAAAGCATTGAAGCCAACTACCAAACAAGTCGTAGAACAGATTAAAGAAATCGAGAAATATATATCACGTATTCCCGGGTAAAAGCCCCTTGAACTGGCGAAGGCGGACTTGAAGAACATTCTCTGTAGTATAAAATTCGTTAACCCCATTTACCCAACAACTCCTCTACTTTTTGTCTTCTGAAATCGAATATCTTCTTCAATTCATTTCTTACAAGTAAAGCATTCGCAATGTCGCCTAAAAACCAAAAAGGAATTTTATAATGAACAATGTCTGTCATTTCAACTCCACCCGGTATTTGTTTAAAATGATGCTGATGATGCCATAAGCTGTAAGGGCCGAAACGCTGTTCATCTATAAAATATTTTCCGTCAGCAACATGCGTTATTTCAGTCATCCAATAGAAAGGAATGCCTAATAAAGGTTTGACAGTGTACTCAATTATTTGCCCGGGGTACATCTGTTCACCATGATACCTGCTTCTGATTATAAAGCCCATGTTTGCAGGTGTAATATCTTTAAGGTTAGCAGGCTTACTAAAAAAATCCCATGCCTTCTGCAGCGTAAGAGGCATATTTTGTATTTCTTTAATAGTGTAGACTTTTGACATTGCGGCACGTTGTAGCCATATAACATCCCCTCCTACAAATAGTTTAACCTTGAATTATTGACACAAAAAATCCCCCGTTTTTGCGGGGGATAACAACTAAACAACAATCTAACTCATACCAGTTCACCAACCGGTGCGGGTTGTATAAAAACTAATCTGGCTTTTTACCGTCTAAAAACGTATTGATCGAACTAATTTGTCCTTTGTCATTTTCGTCGGACTTTACAGTGTACTTACTATAAAAACTTTCGATAGAAGCATTTCCCGATTGCTCCATATTTTTCCTTACATAAGCAGGCACTGAGTCAAACTCACTGCTCGCATCTGCGGAATTAATATTGAAAGATAAGTTTCGCAACTTCTGTATCCTTTCCTGTGCCCTGCGTTTTTGTTCATCTGCATCTTCGGGCGTGGCAGGAATTTCTACAGGTGAAGTGCTCGCTGCAAAAGGAAACCTTGGCTCGTCTGCTGCGGGCGGAACTTCATCTTTCATTACCAGTTTCATTTCAAACTCCTGCTGTTCAGGAACAACGGGCTGTGAAGACTTGGTTTCAGCCGGGTTAGATGACTGTGACACAAGGTTTGAATCTGCATAAATGTTGGCCGGCTTTGAGAGAAAGCCACTGCCCGTACGCATAGGAGGAACTTCGCTTGTGCCAGTGTTAGAGGAATTATTATTTACACTTTCGCTTGTTTCAGCAGGTGCAGGTGTTGAATTTACAGGTTCAATGTTTTCTGGTTTTAGCTCTAAGTGTACAACCTCTTTATCCTGTTGTTGCCTTTCCATTGGTTTAATAACAGACGGAGCAGTTGCAGGCATTTCTACCAACGTTGGTGCAAAAGGATCTTTATTTTCTACCGCTTCGGGCGGCTTAGCCTGTAATTTTTTCTCTTCACCTTCCATTTCCAATTTCATCACAACCTTATCTTCAGGCTTTTTCTCCTGTTTTGGCCTTGGCGTTGGTTTAAAAGGATCTTTATGTTCGAAACCTGTCGCAATGATGGTTACCCCTATTTTATTGCCCAGAGATTCATCGAAGCCTATACCTTTAATTACATCAGCATCATCACCGGCTTGCTCGCGCAGATAACTCATTATTGTATCTTCTTCATCCATCGTAATCTCATTGTCCCCTTCGGCAGAAGTAATATTAATTAATATCCATTTTGCCCCTCTTATTTCGCTGTCGTTCAATAAGGGCGAGTTCACTGCATCTTCAATGGCACGCTGAGCACGGTCTTCACCATCGGCAATTGCATTTCCTAAAATAGCTACGCCGCCATTACGCATTACCGTACATACATCAGCAAAGTCAACATTAATTTGTCCATTACTGGTAATAACATCGGTAATACATTTTGCTGCTGTTGCTAAAATATCATCTGCTTTGCTGAATGCTTCCCGCACTTTAAGATTGCCGTATTGATGACGAACTTTATCGTTACTAATCACGAGCAAAGTATCTACACTTTCCCTTAAAGCCTGTATGCCTGCTTCTGCATGTCGCATACGTTTAGGTCCTTCGTTAGTGAAAGGAGTGGTAACAATACCTACGGTTAGCACACCAAGGTCTTTACAAATTTTTGCAATAATGGGTGCGCCGCCAGTACCGGTGCCACCACCCATACCTGCGGTAATAAATGCCATTTTGGTATTTACTTCCAAAATCTTTTTAATTTCTTCAAGACTTTCTTCGCAAGCCTGCTTCCCAATATCAGGATTTGCGCCGGCGCCTAAACCTTGCGTTAAATGTGGGCCAAGCTGAATTTTGTTAGGCACCTTACTGTTAGATAATGCCTGGGCATCAGTATTACAAATTATGAAATCAACGGTGTCAATATTTTGACCATACATGTGGTTAACGGCATTGCCACCACCACCACCAATACCTATCACTTTAAGGATAGATGATTTTTGTTTCGGCAAATCAAAATGAATCATAGTGGAGTTATTAAATTGGGTAAGTAAATAGATTGTGTTTTTATTTTTTAGTCATTAAGTCATTTGTCATTGGGTCATTTGTCATTGGGTCTTTTTAGGTCATCAGTTAATTACCCTGTCCACTGTTTTCCTTATTAACCTAACGACTTAATGACTGAATGACTATTGCCTACATTTCTTTATCTCCTTCTTCTTTAAAAAGTTCGAGCAGGTTGTTCTTAAATTTATCCCAGAAACTGTACATACCTTTTCTTCCTGCGGTGTTCACTTTTTCAGGTACAGGAGCTTCAAGTGGTTTTACCGACTGATCTTCTTTTACTAATTGTTCGGGTACAGGTATCTTTTTAAAAGTCTTCTCAAACTCTTTATACTTATGCTCGTAATCGCTGTATCCTTTTAAAATAAGACCAATGCAAGTGCTGTACATGGGCTTCTTTAACTCATCAATATGATTAGCCGCAAGGTTTCCGTTAGGGAAACCAATACGGGCATATAAGCCTGTTGAATATTCAGTTAATTGAATGAGATGTTTTAATTGAGAACCGCCACCTGTTAGAATGATACCACCATTTAATGCCCGGCTGTCTAAACCGACCTGCTTTAAATGATAAGTAACAAAATCAAGTATCTCACCCATACGTGCCTGAATGATATTAGCAAGGTTTTTCACACTTATCTCTTTCGCCTGCATGCCATTCATTCCCGGAATAGTGATGAAAGCATTTGCTTTTGCCTCATCAGCAAGTGCGCTGCCGAACTGAACCTTCATTGCCTCAGCTTGCTGTTTTAGTACACCAAGGCCTGTCTTAATATCGTTGGTAATATTTTCTCCGCCAAAGGGAATAACCGCAGTATGTTTTAAGATGCCCTCATAAAAAACAGCGAGATCGCTTGTACCGCCACCAATATCAAGAATGGCAACACCTGCTTCCATATCAAGCTCACTCATTACCGCTGCTGCAGAAGCTAAAGGTTGCAATACAAGATCTTTAGTTTTTAACCCGCTCTTGTCAACTGCACGGTTTATGTTTCTGATAGCATTTCTATCACCGGTAATGATATGAAAATTTGCACCCACCTTTACGCCATTATAACCAATGGGGTTAGGAATGTTTTGAATGTTATCTACAGTAAATTCCTGGGGTATAACATCAATGATCTGGTCGCCTGCGGGTATGAAAGTTTTACGTTGGTTTTCGATCAGTTGCTCTATCTCTGCCGTTGTAATTTCGTTCTCTGAGTCCTGCCGAACAATATCGCCACGGGTTTGCAGACTTTTGATGTGATGCCCGGCAATACCTACGTACACTTCATTAATTTCGAGGTCGGGGTTAGAGTCGTAACAGTTCTTTAAAGCTGCCTGTATTGCTTTAACTGTTTGCTCAATATTAAGCACCTGCCCATGTTGTACCCCAATGCTGTTGGCACGGCCAAAGCCAAGGATCTCAAGCTTACCATATTCATTTCTTCGCCCCGCAATAGCAGCTATTTTGGTAGTGCCAATGTCGAGACCAACAATAATAGGTGCTTCGTTCACGTTCATAGATATTGTGTTTTGTTTTTAATGAGTTAGTATTTTATGTGTTCCTGTTAACGGTTCCAGATGAACTGAATATTGAATATTGAACATTGAATATTGTTTATTTTAACTTGCCTCTTCAGTTGTATAAATAACACTCAATTCTCAATGTATGCTCCTTCGATGTCACTTCTTCTATGCCTTTTACCGCTTCTTCATCACAGCTTTCGGGCCTTTTACATCGCGTTGCCGTTTATTATTTTTGTTATCTTTTTTTGCCGGTGTTTTTTTAATTGCACGTTTTACTTCTGCTTTGGTAACTGCTTTTCTGTTTACAATTAATAATTTCTTTTTGTCCCTTTCTTCATTTGTAACTGCTGTCTTAGGCTGTTGTTTTGCGGGTGTCGGCGGTTGCGTTTCTTTAATTGCTAATGGTTGCTTATCAACGGGTATATTTTCAAGCTCAGTTTCATTATTGCTATCAACGCTTAAGGCTTCTTCATTTGCCTGTTGAGTTTTAGCAAGCAAATCATTTAAGGCTTCCATGGCTTTGGCACTATCCACTCTTGTTGCAAATGATCCTCTCTTTGTTGCTACTACCTGGTCTTTAAACTGTACAGCAATCTTCTCGTATTTTTCAAACCCCACTCTCGTCCATACCTGTTTATAGAAACTGAACAACCGGTCGAACTTTTCTTTGTAATCTTCACCGTTTCCTAACTGCACTATATGATTACCTACGGTAGGAACCATTTCGAATCCATCAGGTGTAATATCAATTTGTGCAGCTTGTGCTTTCCAGAAATCATCCGCCTGTATAAACATCGCCAGTTCTTTTACAGAAGCCATCAGAGCACTATCAGGCTTTGAAAGTTTTACCCTGTCTGTTGGAAAGTTGGTGAACATCGGCACCCTTGCACTTAGCTTATTGCTTAAAGGCAAATGCCGGCAGGAGCTGTCAATATAAAAAGAACTTCCTTCTGCCGTAAATATTCTTGCAACAGGGATCTTCTCTTTTACAACTACCTGTAATACTTCGTTATTGTCAAAGAACAGTTCTGCCTTAGCTATCCATTTATTTTTTTTCAACCTGTTTTCGAGCATTCGGAGATTGATGTTTGCGAGAGGTTCTCCTTTAATTGTTCCACTTGCGGTAAGTGCATCTGTCACCTCTTTTTTATCAACAAAGAAATTATTTTCAGTTCCAACAATTTCTACATTAACTCCCTTACAAACTTTATTATTCTTGTAACGTACAGACGCAATTAATAACACTAAGCTAACTGCACTTAGCGTTATCCAAACAATCGTTGTATATCTTTTTCTCCACAAGTGTTGCATAACTTTTTATTGTTCTAACAGAATTTCTTTTACAGGTTCTACCAATGCATCTATGTCGCCTGCACCTGCCATTACCAATAACTCAGGTTGCGCTTTTCTAACCCAATGTTTCATATCCTCTTTGCTTAACACATGCTTATCTTTCAATGTCATCTTTTCTAAAATCATTTCGCTGTTAACTCCTTCTATAGGTAATTCTCTTGCAGGATATATGGGTAACAGAATAACTTCATCTGCCATATTCAAAACCTCTGCAAATCCATCGGCCTGATCTTTAGTTCGTGTATATAAATGAGGTTGAAAGATGATAACTAATCTTTTTTTAAACAAGCTTCTCACTCCATTTATTAAGGCTTTCAGCTCTTCGGGATGATGGGCATAATCGTCAATCAATATATGGTTATCTTCTTTTAAGATGTATTCAAACCTTCTCTTTACGCCACGGAAACTACACACCGCCTCTTTTATTTTTTGATCTTCAATACCCAGATATTTTGCTACCGAAATAGCCGCAACAGCGTTTTCTATATTATGCAATCCACCCATTTGTAAGTGCACAGCGGTAAGCATCCAATCTTTTGCTACCACATCAAAAATATATGCTTCGTTCCTCACAGTTATATTTGAGGCATAAGCATTAGCAGCGCTGTTGTTGTAACTATAAGTAAGGTGTTTAACTGTATTAAAATTGTTGCTGCGCTTCAATCCGAACTTACTTATTAAACAGCCGCCACTTTTAATTTTACCTGCAAACTCAACAAAAGCATTTTCAAATTCCTGTGCAGTGCCATATATATCAAGATGATCGGGATCCATGGCGGTAATAATGGCAACATCGGGAGAAAGCTTTAAGAAGCTTCTGTCGTATTCATCAGCCTCCACAACACAAATGTCTTTTTCGTTGCTCCAAAAGTTTGTATCATAGTTAGCCGAGATGCCGCCTAAAAAAGCATTACAACCATATGCTGAATCACGAAGAATATGTGCGATCATTGTGCTGGTAGTTGTTTTACCATGTGTACCGGCAACACAAATATTAAACGAGCCTTTTGTTATCGTTCCGAGTACATCACTTCTTTTTACCACCGTGTAACCATTAGTTTTATAAAACTGCAATTCTGTATGCGCAGCCGGAACTGCTGGTGTATATACCACGAGTTTAACGTCCTTTGGTATAAGCTTCACGTTATCCTCATAATGAATATTTATTCCTTCTGCTTCCAGTTCTTGCGTAAGTGCTGTTAATGTTCTATCGTAACCACTTACCCTTACACCTTTTGAATGAAAGTATCTTGCTAATGCACTCATACCAATGCCGCCAATACCAATGAAGTATAACCCCCTATGGCCTGCAAGGCCCGCAAGCCCCTCCGCCCCTGAAGGGGAGCTTTGAAAATCATTTATGTTACTTACTTCATTCATTCTACATTTTTTTCACGCTTTAATCTCTCTCCTCCCTCGGGGCTACTTCTTCTAATCTCTCTCCTCCCTTTAGGGTCGGGGCTACTCTTTCTTAACTCTCTCCTCCCTTAAGGCTGGGGCTTCATCTCTCCTATTATCTCTCTTGCTATAATTTCATCGGCGTCTGCTAAAGCAAGTTTGCCTATGTTTTCGCTTAGTTGTCTTTGCAACACTTCATTTTCTGCAAGTGAAATGGTAGCGGCTACCAGCTTGTCATTTGCTTCGTTGTCTTTTATAATTAATGCTGCTTTCTTTTCCACTAAATGCATTGCATTAACTGTTTGATGATCTTCAGATGCAAATGGAAACGGAACAAAGATGACAGGCTTTTTAGCTACGCATAATTCAGTAACTGCCATTGCTCCGGCTCTTGAAATAACAATGTCAGCAGCCGCATAAGCCATTTCCATTTGTGTTATAAATTCATCTACCCATAGATCTTTATATGCATTGCCTTTTGCTTTATACTCTGCCGCTGTTGTTTTGCCGGTTTGCCATATAAGCTGCAGATTATGACCAACAATTGCATCGAGTTTGCTTGCGAGCGCTTCGTTAATACTTCTTGCACCCAGGCTACCGCCAACTGCCAATACCGTTTTCCTGCTTTCATCAAGGCCAAAAAATTTACATGCTTCTTTGTGGCTAACATTTGATTTTGCAATTGAACTTCTTACCGGGTTTCCTGTTATTTTTATTTTTTCTGCAGGAAAAAACTTTTCCATTCCGTCGCTGGCTACAAATATTTTAGTTGCATTTTTCCCCAACATCATGTTCGACTGGCCCGCGTAAGAATTACTTTCATGAATGAAGGTTGGGATACTTTTCAGCTGAGCATGTTTTAAAACCGGAAAGCTTGAGTAACCACCCACACCAACAACTGCATCCGGTTTAAATTTGGCAACAATTTTTCTTACCTGCCAAAAGCTTTTTACCAGTTTAACAGGTAATGAAATATTTTTTATCAAAGAACTTCTGTTGAAGCCTGCTATGTCAATCGCTTCTATTTTATAACCCGCTTGTGGTACCTTCTCCATTTCCATTTTCCCCTTTGCACCTACAAACAAAATTTCTGTTTGGGGCTGCAATTTTTTTATAGCATTTGCAATCGCTATTGCAGGAAAAATATGCCCGCCCGTTCCACCACCTGCAATGATGATTCGAAGCCCTCCTCCCCCGAAGTTGTAACCTAAACCCTGTTGCCCCCCGGCCCCTAAAGGGGTGCTTTGATGCTGTTCATTATTTGTATTCTCACTAATCATTATTATGCAACCATCTCGGGTTCGCTTACTTTCTTTTTATCAGGCTCTTTTAAATTTTCCCCTTCAAGGGAGGTTTGGAGGGGTTTAGGGGCTTCCAACTGCTCAACGTTTCTGGCAACACTTAAGATAATTCCAATGGAAGCGCAGGTAAATAAAAATGAACTCCCACCCATACTTACTAACGGCAGTGTAACCCCGGTAACGGGAACAAGATTTACAGTAACTGCCATGTTTGCCATCGCCTGTATTACCAGGGTAAAGCTTAACCCTAATGCGAGAAAAGCACCAAAGGCAAAAGGACATCGTTTAAAAATGTTTATACATCGCAGCAGGAAAACGAGGTATACAAAAATGATAATAGCGCCACCTGCTAATCCATATTCTTCGATGATGATGGCATATATAAAATCAGAATAAGGATGTGGCAAAAAATTTCTTTGCTGGCTGTTGCCCGGCCCTAAGCCAAACACGCCACCTTTTGCAATGGCAATTTTTGATTGCTGAACCTGGTAGGGTGATTCATCGGCATTAGCATAAATAAAATCTTGCACCCGCCTTATCCATGTACCTATACGACCATGAGATCTTAGTTCGGTTATGGCTGTACTTTTTGCAGCTTCCTTATCTGCATGACCATCATAAGTGGCAATAGCAATTGATATGAGAATGGCGATAGGTATTAACGCTATACCAATGGTAGCCATAATGTGTTTAGTGCTTGCCCTGCCAATAAACATAAGCAGCAACCCTGTTGCACCGGTAAGTAATGCGGTAGATAAGTTGGCGGGGGCTATCAGCAAACAAATAATGCCTATAGGAACAATTAAAGGCAGAAATCCTTTATTCAGGTCTTTGATAACTTCCTGCTTGCGGCTGAGCTGGCGGCTTAGGTACATAAAGAGTGCAAGCTTTGCCAGGTCGCTCGTTTGAAAGGTCATATTAATGATAGGCAACTTTATCCAACGGCTTCCTTCATTAAGCGTGGCACCAAAAAAGAAAGTAAAAATCATCAGCGGAATTGAAAGCAGGAATAAATACAACGCCATGCGCGAGTACAAAGTGTAATTGATGCGGTGAGCAAAATATATTATAAGCACACCTATAAGTATAAATGCAAATTGCTTAAACAGGTAAACTTCAGTATTACCCTTATACATTCTGTAAGCGAGGGAACCTGTAGCGCTGTAAACAACCAGCAACGAAGTAATAGCCAGCATAATTACAATGCCCCATATATATTTATCGCCCTTTGTTTTTTTCAACAGGCCGGTACCGAGCCCCCCCGCCCCTAAAGGGGAGCTTTTGAACATGTCTATATTTTTAAATTGCTTCATAAAAAATAATTTATAGTATCTCTATTCTCCCTTTAGGGTCGGGGCTTACTTACAAATCCTTCACTGCTTCTTTAAACTTCTTTCCGCGATCTTCATAGTTCTTAAAAAGATCAAAGCTTGAACATGCAGGACTTAACAATACCGCATCGCCTTTGGCAGCAAGATTAAATGCAGCTATTACAGCATCAGGCGCACTCTGTGTGTCCACAATTGTTTTTCCGAAGTCTTTAAATGCTACATGTATTTTTTCGTTATCAATACCCATACATACAATTGCCCTAACCTTTTCTTTTACCAGTCTTTCTATCAGCGTATAATCATTTCCTTTGTCGACTCCGCCAAGTATAAGTATCGCCTTCTTTTCAAGGCTCTCCAAGGCAAACCATGTGCTGTTTACATTGGTTGCTTTACTATCGTTAATAAACTCAACACCGCGAACAGTAGCGACGTGCTCCATACGATGTTCGAGGCTTTCGAAAGTTCTTACAGCCTCGCGTATCTTCTCTTTTCTTATCCCCAGTGTTGACGCTGCAATACCTGCTGCCATAGTATTGTGTTGATTGTGTTTTCCTTTAAGAGCAAAGTCGTAAATGCTCATGCTTACACGTTCTTCCTGTATTCTTAACATCATCTGATCGCCTTTTATGTAGGCACCTTTCTTTACTTCTTGTTTCATAGAGAATGGGAGTGGGTTAGTATGTATGGTTAACGTTTCCAGCTTTTTGGTTATCACCTCATCATCCAGATTATAGATGAAGTAATCGTTCTCATCCTGGTTCTCGATTATCCTGAATTTGCTGTTGATATAATTTTCAAACTTGTAATCATACCTGTCTAAATGATCTTCCGTTATATTCAACAGCACTGCTATATCAGGCTTAAATTCTTTTATATCATCTAATTGAAAAGAACTGATCTCAACTACATACAACGGCTTTGGATCTTCAGCTAACTGCCTGGCAAACGAGTAACCTATGTTGCCAGCAAGCGCACACTCTAATCCTGCAACTTTGCAAATGTGATAGATCAATGATGTTGTGGTACTCTTTCCATTACTCCCTGTTATCCCAACAATTTTACTGTCACCCTTATACCTGTAAGCAAACTCTATCTCACTAATTACGGGTATTCCTTTAGCTCTTATCTTTTTCACCATCTCATTCTTTTCAGGAATGCCAGGGCTCTTTACTACTTCGCCTGCATTTAAAATTTTCTCTTCTGTATGCCCGTCTTCTTCAAATTCTATATTGCCGTTTATGAGCTCCTGTTTGTAATCCTGCTTTATACTGCCGCTATCGCTAACAAATACTTTATAACCTTTTTGTTTCGCCAACAATGCAGCTCCTATACCACTTTCACCTGAACCCAAAATCGCAAGAAACCCAAGCCCCCCCGGCCCTAAAGGGGAATGCCCCTCCGCCTCTATAGGGGGACCCGGAAAACCTTTTTTATTTTTATCCTCGTTTATCAATTCCGCATTCTATTGTTACTTATTACACCCATCTCTCTTCTCCCTTTAGGGCTGGGGCTTCCTATCTTATCTTTAATGACATTATTGAAAACACCACGCATAATATTGTTACAATCCAAAACCTAATAGCTATTTTACTTTCATGGTATCCTACTTTTTGATAATGATGATGCAGGGGACTCATCTTAAAAATCCTTCTTCCTTCACCAAACTTTTTCCTTGTGTATTTGAAATAGCTAACCTGTATAATCACACTTAGACTTTCGATAAAAAAGACCCCGCATATAATCGGTATCAGCAATTCTTTGCGCATGATGATGGCTAGTGAAGCAATGATTCCACCTAAGGCAAGACTACCCGTATCGCCCATAAATACTTGCGCTGGGTAAGCATTGTACCAAAGAAAGCCTACGCAGCCACCGATAAAGGCACCGATAAAAATGCTCAATTCGCCAAGGTTTGGTATGTACATGATATTGAGATATTCTGCAAAACGTATGTTACCGCTCACGTAAGAGAATATTCCAAGGCACACACCTATAAGTGCAGATACACCGGTAGCTAAACCATCTAAACCATCAGTTATATTAGCGCCGTTCGAAACCGCAGTAATAATGAATATTACAATGACTATATAAAGTACCCAGGTATAATTCTGTAAGGCCGACGGTAATAATTTGCTGTAATTAAACTCGTGGGTTTTAACAAAAGGAATGGTTGTGATGGGTGTTTTAACCCTTACATACCTATGCTGCTTTCCGTCAAATGTCCTTATCGTATCTCCCAAAAACTTTTCACCGCGCTGAACGATCGAATCTTTTGAAGCCGTTGCAGGCCTTAAGGAAATGACTTCTCTTTCAACCGTTACATTAGGGTTGAAATAGAGTGTTGAACCTACAATAATGCCCAACACTATCTGCCCGAAAATCTTAAACCTTCCTGCCAAACCATCACTATCTGTTTTCTTATAATCAATACCTTTCTCTTTCGCAATGCGCTTAGCTCTTAGTTTTAAATAGTCATCTATAAAACCAATGATACCCAACCAAACCGTAGACAACAACATTAAAAGCACATATACTTTTGTAAGGTTTGCAAACAATAACGTTGGAATAAGAATGGCTAATAAGATGATAATACCCCCCATGGTTGGCGTACCTTTTTTTTGCTGCTCACCCTGCAAGCCAAGATCACGAACGGTTTCGCCCACCTGCTTTTTTTGCAGGTACCTTATCAATCTTTTGCCGTACACTGTTGTTATAACCAGCGACAAAAGAACAGCAAGCAACACACGGAAGGTGATGAACTGAACCAGTCCGCTTCCGGGAAACTTTATCCCTTGTTTTGTAAGCCAGCTAAATAAGTGATACAGCATCAGTAAGTCATTGAGTCATTAGGTCAATAAGTCATTAGGTTAATAGTTAGTGGTCATTGGTATTATTGTCAGTTTCACTTTTTTTATTATTCGTTTTATAATTTTACTTTTCAAATTCATTTCGTATTTCGTATTTCGTACTTCTGCCTTGCCTCTACTTCCCCAGCAACTCAAACATTTCTTTAAGCATAGCTTTATCATCAAAAGGATGTTTTACACCTTTTATTTCCTGGTATTTTTCGTGGCCCTTTCCGGCAATTAATAAGATATCAGAAGAATTTGCAAAACTTACGGCAGTTTTAATTGCCTCTTTTCTGTCAGCTATTGAAATTGATTTTCGTCTTGCGGCGCTGTTAAGCCCGGCTTCCATATCTTTCAATATCTCCAATGGGTCTTCGCTTCTCGGGTTGTCACTTGTCAGTATTACCCGGTCGCTTAATTCATTTGCTACTTCAGCCATTATGGGCCGCTTTGCTTTGTCTCTGTCTCCGCCGCATCCTACAACTGTTATTACCTGCTCATTACCTTTGCGCAATTTTTTTACGGTCGCTAATACATTCTGCAATGCATCCGGCGAGTGGGCATAATCTACGATTCCAATAATTTGTGTATTACTTACTATATAATCAAACCTTCCCTCGGCGCCCGTCATCATGCTTAATACTGTAAGCACTTCATCACTATTCTCACCTAAACAAACTGCTGCACCAAATACCGCTAATATGTTATAAGCATTAAATTCACCAATCAACCTAAAGTGAACCTCCTTATCATTTACCGTCATTACCAAACCAGTAAGATTATTTTCGAGGATCTTCCCTTTAAACTCAGCTATTGTTTTAAGACTATAGAATTGTTTTTTAGCTGCCGTGTTTTGCAGCATTACTGTTCCTCTTTTATCATCAAGATTTGATATGGCAAAAGCGGACGAAGACAAATCATCAAAGAACTTTTTCTTAACCCTTATATATTCATCAAATGTTTTATGATAATCGAGATGATCGTGTGTGATGTTACTGAATAAACCTCCTGTAAACTCTAATGCCGTTGTACGATGCTGGTGTATCGCATGGCTGCTTACTTCCATAAATACGTGGGTACATCCGGCATCTAACATCTGATGTAATAATGCCTGTAAGCTCACTGAATCGGGGGTAGTATGCGTAGCTGGGACTACAGTTGGCCCAACCTGGTTTTGTACCGTGCTTATCAACCCGCACATATAACCCAGCTTTGTAAAGAGCTTATATAAAAGAGTGGCAATAGTTGTTTTGCCATTTGTTCCGGTTACCCCTACCAGCTTTAGCTTAGTTGAAGGTTCGCGATAATAATGATGCGCCATATATGCTACGGCCTCGTTGCAATTGTTTACCTGCAGGTATGTAATTTCTTCGTTTATTAAAGCAGGCATTTCTTCACACACAATAACCTTTGCACCCTTTGCTATAGCTGTACCTATAAATCTATGGCCGTCACTTACAGCTCCACGGATAGCAACAAATACGGAACCTTCCGAGACTTTGCGGCTATCTATCTGTATGTCTTTTACATCAAGGTTGGTACTGCCAATTACCTGCTGCAAACGCACATTATATAATATGTCCTGAAGTTTTGCCATAAGCCCCTTCCAACCTCCCGGCGGGAGGAGGAAATCAATTAAGTTGTATTATAATAGTTTGTCCTCTTGAAATATTTTGTCCTGCAGAAAGCGTTTGTGCAACTACTTTTCCTTTTCCTCTAACCACCACTTTTAAACCTAAATTCTCGCACAGGTAAACGGCATCTTTTAAACCCATTCCACTTAACGAGGGCATTTGCCTGCTGCTGATAACCTGTGTGCTTATCATACTTTCAGCGCCTTGCTTATACATCCTGCTGTAATTGCTTCTGCCATTTGTAACAGCATTAGATACCTTAACACCGAGTTGCCCTGTTACCTTTTTTATATCTTTTGTATAGCCCGAATAGTTATACCATCCGCTGTCATTTCTAAGAAGCTCGTATGGGGCATTGTTGGGCTGGCTAACTTTTAAACTGAATATCTGATCAGCAATTTCTTTAAACACCGGACCTGCAACAGAGGCTCCATAAAAGTTAGCAGCGTGAGGTTTGTTTTTTATAACCACTATAATGCTGTATTGAGGATTATCAGCCGGAAAATATCCTGCAAAAGATGACTGGTAAATTTTATCAGCATAACCACGGTTACCATTTGCAACCAAGGCGGTTCCGGTTTTGCCTGCTATTTGATAGCGATAACTTTTCAGCGTTTTCCCTGTTCCTTCCAATACAACACCTTCAAGGCATTCCTGCAGTTGTTGAATTGTTAACCTGCTGCATATGCTATCCTTTAATACAACCGGATGAAGTTGTTTTAACAGTCTTCCATCTTCTCTTATCTCGTTTACGAGGTAAGGCTTCATCATTTTACCATTGTTTGCAACAGCATTATATAGTGTAAGCATTTGCAAAGGGCTAACGGTAAGATTGTACCCAAAAGCCATCCAGGGTAATGTCGTTTTACTCCAATGCCTGCTACCGGGACGATAAACTGATGGCTTTATTTCTCCCCTCAAATCAATACCGGTTACACTGTCCATTCTAAGTTTAGTAAGGTGGTCAACAAACTGATTAGGATTGTTTGAATAATTTATAAATGCAATTTTGGCCATACCTACATTGCTGCTATGCTCAAAGGCCTGCTTTAATGTTACATTACCAAGCCCATGCTTCTCGCTATCGTATACAGTCTGGCCGTTTATCTGCCAAACTCCGCCTTGTATATCTATTATAGTATTCAGGTTCGCCTTCCGGTCTTCTAAAACAGCGAGCATGGTAGCAAGCTTAAACGTACTGCCCGGCTCTGTTGGGGTGATGGCATAATTATAATCTTCCCAATAGTTGCCACCTTTACCTCTGCCTAAATTTGCAATCGCTTTTATCTTTCCGGTCTTCACTTCCATAACGATCGCACATCCATGTTGCGCTTCATTACCTTCCATCATCTTCATTAATGCATTCTCTGTTACATCCTGAATATTTACATCAAGCGTTGTTACTACATCCTTTCCGTTTTCGGGCTCTACTTCATAATCATCAACAGGTACGCTCACACCGCCGGATATATATCGCACAAGTCTTTGCCCTGCCTCACCCTGCAAATAGTCATCATAAGTAAGTTCAAGACCTACCTTATTATTATCTCTTAAGAGCCCGATGGTTCGGTAGGCAAGCACCTGATAGGGGTTTAATCTTATCATTCTTTTATCTGGAATAAAGCCACTTTTATTTCTGCCAAGACGAACCAGCGGGAAGGTTCTTAACTGTTGAAACTCTTTAAACGTTATCTTCTTTTTTAATAGAAAATACCTGTCTTTCTCGCGATAACCAACCTGAAGCATCCGCTTATATTCGCCGGAGGTTTTATCTTTAAAGAGGTTACCAAGACGAATGCTTAACGAGTCTATATTTTCTTTAAACCTCTTTCCGTTCTTATCGCGTAAACCCTCAGCCATAAAATCTATATAGATATCAAACTGTGGAATACTTGTACTTAGCATGCTTCCGTCTTCGCTATATATGGTTCCTCTTTCAGCCTCCAGTTCTACAATTTTCTGGTGAAGGCTGTCACTCATGCTGCGCCAGTAACTCCCTTCCACCTGTTGAATAAAAATTGCTTTTCCAAGAATGCAACTACCTGCCAGGGCCATTAATATAAACCCCAGGTATACTCTCCATAATATGTCTTTTTTTACCTCCACTTTTAATCTCAGACTTTAGCGTTTAGCTCCGTTATTTTTAGTGTTCAACTTTTTTAATTCTGAATGGCGATATAGTATCGATAACTAATCCTAATGGCGCGGCTGCCTTTACCATTTCACTTTCACGGCTTTTAAACATCACCTCGCTCTTTATCGTTTTGTATTCGTATTGCAGATCCTTCAACTGTCTGCCTGTTTCACTAATTTTTATTATCTGGTTATCAGCCATATGTCCATTAGCGATGTACAGAACCGCCAGCACTGCCAAAAACAAAAAGAAAGCTGTATTTTTTACGATCCATTTGTAATTCAGCATCTCTCCTAATACACGCCGTGTTGAATTTTTCTTTTCTTCTGCCATGCTAAAACATTGATGGAATTATATTTTTTGGTACTCATATCATCAGCGATTTAATCTCAACATTTCAACTTATCAATCCAATCAACCTATCAACCAACTCACAAAAAACCGATTTCCCACTAATCCCATAAATCCTCATAAAATCCCGGTTCAGACCACCTTCTCTGCCACCCTCAACTTTGCACTCCTGCTGCGGGGATTTTTCTTAACTTCTTGATCACTTGCTGTAATCGGCTTCTTCGTAATTATCTTCAACTCACTTTTTCGCTCGTCCGGCAACAAGGGGTTTTCCTGTTGCTCTTCCAAAGTGCCCTGCCTGAAGAAGTTCTTTACAATCCTGTCTTCTATTGAATGAAAGGAAATGACCGCTATTCGTCCACCAGGTTTTAAAAGTGCCGGAGTTTGCTCAAGCATTTCCTTAAGTGCACCCATTTCATCATTTACTACAATACGCAACGCTTGGAAAACCTGCGCTAAATATTTGTTTGGATTGCCTTTTATAACAGAACTAATCATTGCTTTCAAATGCGCTATAGTTTGTAATGGCATTTGATTGCGTTGTTGCACAATTAACTTTGCCAGTGTTTTTGAATTGGTTACTTCGCCGTATTGCTCAAACAGCTTATGCAATTGCTGCTCGCTGTATTGCTTTAAAACCTCCGAAGCGGTCACATCCTGTCGCTGATCCATTCGCATGTCAAGGGGACCTTCAAAGCGGGTAGAAAAACCTCTTTCACTTTCATCAAACTGATGACTGCTTACGCCAAGATCAGCAAGTATCCCATCCACCTGCAGGTACTGATGAAGCCTTAGGAAACGTTGCAGGTGTCGAAAGTTGTAAGGAACAAACAATACCCTTTCATCTTCAGTCAGGTTCTTGGCTGCATCTTCATCCTGGTCAAATGCAATCAATTTTCCATTCCCGTTCAACCTTTCTAAAATCGCTTTGCTATGACCGCCGCCACCAAATGTGCAATCGACATAAACGCCGTTAGGTTTTACCTGTAACGCATCTAATGTTTCAGATAACAAAACAGGAACATGGTAAGAGAAAGAATGATGACCAGTTGCCTGATTGTCTTCCATACTTAAAGGTTAGTTCCTCCTTTGTTACCCATCACCTCGGCAGCCAATTTGCTGTATGCCTCAGGCGAAATATCTTCAAAGAGCTTTTTATATTTTTCTGCATCCCATATTTCAATACTATTAAGGGCTGCAACCAGTATGATATCTTTGGTTAAGTTTGCATATTCCTTCAATGTTTGAGGCAACAGCAATCTTCCGGCTGTATCCAGTTCCACTTCGGTAGCACCACCAAAAAACTGGCGACGGAAGTCTCGGACATTTTTATCGAATTCATTTTTTAATAAAAATTCCTGGACAATGGGCTCCCAACTTTTTATGGGGTATAAAGTGAGACACTTTTCAAAACCTCGGTTAATGACAAACTTGTTTTCACCTTCAGGCAATTGTTTTTTAAAGCCACCTGGCAACAGGAAGCGACCTTTCGCATCCACAGTAGCTTCATATTCGCCGAAAAAGGTGGACATTTTTTAGAAAGATTAATAAATTACCATTAACTAACACAAATTAACACAATTTCCCACTTTAAAGACAAATTAAAGTTTTTTCTTTTTTATCCACATGCTTGTCAACGGCCAAACCTTCTCCCACATTGCCTTTCGGAGTATTACTTCGGTTATTATTGTTTGTAGTGTGTGAATTGAGGTGGATAAGGTGTTAAAATACTAATAACCAATACTATGGCTGGCTATTCTACAACACCTTTAATTAGAAAGCTCGGGCTAACTCCGGAAATGAAAGTCCTTCTAATTGATCCTCCTATCAACTATTATGAGTTGTTAGAAATGGATCTTTCGAAGCAAAAAGTTGTTAATAGTGAAAAGCCTGACTT
>MWYU01000532.1 GCA_002050375.1 Chitinophagales bacterium 62-2 | reverse complement strand
CTTCAGCCGGGTTAAAAGAAGGCTGAGCGGTTTCAATAATATAACCTTTGAAATGCTGCAATAACCAAATCTTGCTATCAGGTACGGCAGGTTGCGAAAATATAATGCTGTTAAAAACGTAATCTGCAGTATGACGGCTACCGTTTATAATAAGCAGCGCTTTGTCTCCCTCGTTGCCTGCCGCTTCTACGTTTCCATATTCAAAAACAATATTTGTATGTTTTTGTGCTTCCTGTAAAACATAATTATAAAAATCTATTGCTCTAATCATTTTATACTGATAAGGAGAAAGATTTAAAAGAGAAGAAAATTGATTTGAAAAGAAATGAACCTGCTGCCATTTATGATGAACTACAGGTTCAAATAATCCCGGTTGAATTTCCCAGAAGCACCAGGTATGATCGTTATGGTCTTTCGGCGCTTTATCTGCAACCAATATTTTTTTTTCGCTAAAAGCCTTATGCTGCATCAACCTCATCAGCAGGCTTAAACCTGCTGCACCGGCTCCTGAAATAATATAGTCGTAATGTTTCACAAGGCTATTGATTACAAAAGTTGTTCCCTTAAATATGTGCCTATTATAATTGCCGTTACTTTTTCCTGATTAAACTATCAGGTGGATATTTGGCTCGTATTGTATCCCTTAAAGCATCCGTCCAACTTGTAAGCAATACTTTTTCTTCGCGGGTAAGCTTTGCATCAGTATGAACTATTGTATAAGATTGTAAAGGCATATCACCTTTTTTAACTAAATCGATTACCTCTTCTAACTTCCGGTATTGTTTGCCTATACGGTAAGAAGCAAATTCACTGAAATTTAGATCGTGCTTACCTTCTCTAATATGGTCGTCTAACCACCATGCCACAGGCTGGATATTAGCATACCACGGATACCTTGTATTGTTGCTATGGCAATCGTAGCAGGCTTTCTCTAAAACGGAATTAACATTGGCAGAAACAGGATAAATAGTTGAAATATCAGCAGGCGACGGACTTGCAGACCTATTTTGTGCAGGACGAAAAAATTGAATAAGAATTAATACGATTAACAGGATTACTATTATTCTTTTAAAAGTCTTCATTCATTTATTGGCTTATTAAAACATTTCCCGTCATTTCCTTAGGTATAGGAATATGCATCATCGTTAATATTGTTGGAGCAAGGTCTCCTAATTTTCCCGGCTTTATTTCACCTTTATATTCGTTATCTGCAATAAAGAAAGGAACAAGGTTTAATGAATGCTGCGTGTTTGGACTTCCGTCTTCATTTATCATGTAATCAGCATTACCATGATCGGCAATGATGAAAACCGCATAATCACTTTTTAAAGCTGCCGTTACAACGCGTTCAACACAACTGTCAACCGTTTCAACAGCTTTTACCACAGCCTGAAAAAATCCTGTATGTCCCACCATGTCGGCATTCGCATAATTAAGGCAAATGAAATCTGCTGATTTATTTATAATCTCCGGAACAATAGCATCTGTTAATTGAACCGCACTCATTTCAGGTTGTAAATCATAAGTAGCCACTTTAGGCGACGGGATAAGAATTCGGCTTTCGCCGGCAAATGGTACCTCCCGGCCGCCACTGAAAAAAAAAGTGACATGAGGATACTTTTCTGTTTCGGCAATACGTATCTGTTTTTTATCATTTGCTGCTAAAACTTCGCCAAGTGTGTTGTTAAGATTATCGGTTGAGAAAATGATATGAACATCTTTGAAACTTTTATCGTATTCAGTTAGGGTGGTGTACCATACATCAAGCTTTTTCATGTCGTAAGCAGGAAAATCCTGTTGGGTAAGCACCTCGGAAATCTCCCGGCAGCGATCGGTACGATAATTAAAGCATAATAGTACATCCCCATCTTTTATGGTGGCTACCGGTTTTTGTGCCGCGTCAACAATTACAGTTGGTTTAATAAATTCATCCGTTTCGGCGTTCGCGTACGATTGTTCAACCGCCTCTTCTCCCGAAGCAGCGGTTTGTCCTATGCCTTTAACCAGGCCATCGTAAGCAAGCTTCACCCGGTCCCAGCGTTTATCCCTGTCCATTGCATAATAGCGACCCGTAACAGAGGCAATTTTGCCAACATTACTATCAAGATGTTGCTGCAATTGTGTAATAAAATGCATTCCGCTTTTAGGATCGGTATCCCTGCCATCAGTAAAAGCGTGTACATATACTTCTGTAAGTTTTTCTGATTTGCAAAGAGAAATGATCGCTTTTAGATGATTGATGTGGCTGTGCACTCCTCCATCGCTTACAAGCCCCATTAAATGCAGGGGCTTATTATTTTGTTTTGCCTCCCTTATGGTTTCGCGTAACACAGAGTTCTGATAAAATTCTCCCTCACGTATAGATACATTTATTCTTTGTAATTCCTGGTAAACAACCCGCCCCGCACCAATATTAAGATGACCTACTTCGCTGTTACCCATTTGGCCTTCGGGCAGGCCAACTGCTTCACCGCAGGTAACTAATGTTGTATTTGGATAATTCTTGTAAAGAGAAGAAACGAACGGAACATTTGCATTTTGAATGGCATCGGCAGATTTTATTTTACCCAGGCCCCAGCCATCCATAATAATTAAAATCACTCTTTTATTTTCCATAAACTCAAAGCTACTTCTTTTGATTCATTTGTTTAAACGGCTGGAAATCAGCACTCATTTGTCTTCTTTTGAGTTTGGCATATTTTTAGCCAATAGGTAAACGATTTAAAATAAAAAAAACAATGAAAAACTTATTACTTATATTATTGGTAGTATTCGCTGCTTTTAGTAGTAAAGCGCAAGACTCCAATAATGTTTTAAACGCCTTAAAATCAGGAAGCGCAGACCAGGTTTCCAATCACTTCGATAAAATTCTGGATATTAAATTTCCTGATAAAGAAGAAATAAAAAGCATTGGTAAAAACCAGGCAGGTATTGCATTAAAATCTTTTTTTGACAATAATAACATTAGTGGGTTTGAGCTTTCATCCCAAAGAGAAATGAGTGGAACAATGTATATAGCCGGTAAGCTGACGAACGGCAGTGATGGTTACAAGCTATCGATGATGCTTAAATTTAAAGAGGGTAAGCCTCAAATAATTACGGTTAGGATTAGTTAGAAAAATTACTTATGTTTTAAAGCCTCGTTACTGCAACGGGGCTTTTTCTTGTGTGATGCGTATGTTC
>MWYU01000405.1 GCA_002050375.1 Chitinophagales bacterium 62-2 | reverse complement strand
GTGAAAATTTTAAGCCAGCTTTTTGGGCCATTTGCGCAACTTTCAGGCAACGAAGAAATCCGCCGTTGTAAAAAAGATCGGGTTGCAGTACATCGAGCGCATGGTTTTGTGCAATCCATTTAAAACGATAATTGCTGGTATCCTGTTCCCCACCGGCAAGCCTCATTTTTTTAATAACATCAGTAATTTTTTTCGTGTTTTCATATTCATCAAAAGGCACGGGCTCCTCAAAAA
Source organism: Chitinophagales bacterium 62-2 (assembly GCA_002050375.1). Taxonomy (GTDB): domain Bacteria; phylum Bacteroidota; class Bacteroidia; order Chitinophagales; family Chitinophagaceae; genus Segetibacter. Next base: position 2,964 of record MWYU01000405.1, on the reverse strand, counting down.
TATCCACCTGGTGATCTTCGAGGTAATGAGCCATTTCAATCCCATTTTTCAAATCATAAGAGCCATTGGCATCTACGTAAAAGGTTATACTATTGCCGAGGGTTTTTCGCATCAATGGCACAATGGTGTCGCTTCTTCCCGGCATGGCATCAGCATTTTTGCTCATGCGGCCACCTACTTTAAATTTTACTGCTTTAGCGCCGGTCTCATCAATTCTCTTTTTAAAATTATCTGCTTCCTGTTGGGGAGTTGTTTCGCGTGTAGTACTTGAAAGGTACACGTCTAATTCATTTTTTACCGGCTTGCCTAAAAGCTGGTTTACCGGTTTTTTTGCTATTTGCCCTAACAAATCGAAGATGGCAATTTCTACATGCCCTACACAATTCCAGAAAGGCATACCGGCATATTTGTAGTTACTGTTAGCAACATATACATAGTCAGTGAGCTCTTCAATATTGCGGGCATCTTTGCCAATAAGCAGGGGAATGATCAACCCATGAAGTAACGAAATAAGGTTAGGCATTCGTTGGTTGCATAGGGTAAATCCTGTTGCACCGTTTTCGGCTGTTACCCTAAGAATGTATTCTTTATCGAAACCAAGCAATTCTATGTTACGAATGATAATGGGTTCCGGGAATAAACTTTTAATATCAGGTATAGTTATTTTTTCATCTTCAGGAATATTCAAAGCTGCAGTAGCTGGTGATTGAGAACACATTCCCACTGCTCCTAATGCAGTAACTGTTTTCAAAAAATTTCTGCGATTTGCCATTTGTGTTTGAGATATAAAACTAATGATTGAGAGGAATAATTTCCTTAACAGTCTGAGGCCCAACAAGAGGATATGAACCCGGCTTTTCTTCCACAAAGTCCAGGTCTTTACCGAAGGTTTCTTCCATATTTAAAAGTCCAATAAGCGCAGTGGCAATAGCCAGAAGACCTACTAATCCGGCGCCTGTCAATATTCCAAATTGTTCTTTAAAAATTAAAAAGAGCGGGGTCATAATAAGAATGCTTCCACGAACAAAGTTTGGTGCAGTAGTAGCAACCGTTGCACGCATATTAGTACCAAACTGTTCGGCCGCTATAGTTACAAACAAAGCCCAATAGCCTGCTCCAAAACCAAGGCATACACAGAGGGCATAAAAAATGGTAACCGATTGTAACGGCACAAATAAATAAACGGCTGATAAAATTCCTACCAACGAAATAAATAAGAACACTACTTTTTTCCTGCTATTAAAATACTGGCTTAACAAACCGCTGGATATATCACCAATGGTTAAACCAAGGTATTCCCACATAACCGCTTTACCTGCAACGATTGGTACTCCAAGGTCTAACACTTTACCAAATTCAGGCGAGAAGGTCATTAAAATACCTGCAACAAACCATACCGGTATACCAATTAAAATACAGCGGATATATTTAAAGAACTGTTTGCGCGAAGTAAATAACGATAAGAAATTCCCTCTTGATACGGATCCCTCTTTTACTTTCTCAAAGATGCCGGACTCAAATACTTTAACCCGCATGAATAAGAGCAATAAACCCAAACCACCTCCAATAAAATAAGCTGTCCGCCATTGAAATTGCTCTGCAATAAAATAAGCCAGCACTGCACCTAACATACCCACACCGGCAACCAACGATGTACCATAACCCCTTATTTCTTTTGGTAAGATTTCAGCTACCAATGTAATTCCTACACCTAACTCTCCGGCTAAACCAACACCTGCTATAAACCGGAGAATAGCATATTGATTAACGGAAGTCACTAATCCATTGGCCAAATTAGCAAGTGAATAAATTAGAATAGATGAAAATAGCACTGTGATTCTACCTTTTTTATCACCCAATATTCCCCATAAAATTCCACCTATAAGCAATCCACCCATTTGCATATTTATAAGAAACACACCTTTACTTAGTAAGTCTCCTTCAGCAACTCCCAATGATTTAAGACTTTCAATCCTTACAATGCTGAACAACAGCAAGTCGTATATGTCTACAAAATAACCAAGGGCGGCTACAATTACAGGTATTTGAAGTAGCTGTCGTAAGATGGAACGTTCAATCATATAACAGTTAGTTTAGTGTTAGCAACGAGGGTTAAAAGAGTTCTTATTGTGCCGGGTTTATTTAATACTACCAAAGCATAAGTATTTTATTTCCATGTAGTAATCCATGCCATATTTTGAACCTTCGCGCCCCATTCCTGATTCTTTTACGCCCCCAAATGGAGCAGCTACTATCGAAATCAAACCCTCATTTATTCCAACCATTCCACTTTCCAGGGCTTCAGCAACACGCCAGCAACGCGATACATCTTTGCTATAGAAATATGATGCAAGTCCATACTCTGTATCGTTAGCCATCTTTATTACTTCTTCTTCTGTTCTAAACCTAAAAACAGGTGCAACCGGTCCAAACGTTTCTTCTTTAGCCAAAACCATTTCTGCAGTAGTATTGGCTAAAACAGTTGGCTGATAAAACAACCCATCAAGTTCTTTGCCTCCCTGAACTAACACCGCTCCTTTTTCCATTGCATCCTGTACGTGACGCTTCACTTTATCTAATCCTTTTTTACTTATTAAAGGACCTATTTGCACGCCGGCATCCAAACCATTGCCAATCTTTAGTGCAGCTATTGCTTTTGAGAGCTTTGAAACAAATTCTTCATATACTTTTTCCTGCGCATAAAAGCGGTTAACACACACACATGTCTGCCCGCTGTTACGAAACTTTGAATTAATAGCGCCTTCAACCGCCGCATCAATATCAGCATCATCAAATACGATAAAAGGTGCATTTCCACCTAACTCAAGCGATAACTTTTTTAAAGTCGAGGAACATTGATTCATTAATATTTTACCAACTTGTGTAGATCCTGTGAAGGAAACTTTCCTCACCTTCCGGTTCTTACATAGCTCTTTACCAACCTCGCTGTGATCAAGCGTAGTT
>MWYU01000132.1 GCA_002050375.1 Chitinophagales bacterium 62-2 | reverse complement strand
ATATGAGGGTTATACAGATACACTTGTTTTTACTACTATACCTAATGCAACAGCATCCGAAAACCGTCAAAACCTTTTGCATTATCTAATGCTGGGTTTTTCTCCCCTGATAGCAAAAACTTCTTTCGCTAAAAAAATTAAAATAACAATGAAAGAAGAAACTGATGCAGGTTTGCCACCTTATGAAAAGGGCAAACACGACAAATGGAATTTTTGGGTTTACAGGATATCTGCAAAAGGTGATCTAAGTGCTGACCGTGTATATAAAAACAATGTTTTGAGTTCTAACTTTTCGGCAGACCGTACTACAGATAAACTAAAGGTAGAGTTCAACATCAACGGCAGCCTTAGAAATTCTGTTTATACTTACGAAAGGGCCGCGGATACTACCATCTACACAGTCAAAAACAGCGATTTTGGGTTTTTTCACAATCTTGTAAAGTCTTTCAGCCCTCATTGGAGTTATGGTTATCAAACCAATTTTTCTAATAACACGTTCAATAACATTAAACGCAAAATTTTCTTTAGTCCGGCTATTGAGTATAATATTTACGATTATAAAGAAGTTAACAACCACTTTTTTGTTCTTCGCTATGGGGTTGATATTAACCATAACCTTTATTACGATACCACCATTTTTAATAAAATAAAAGAAACACTTTATGGTCATAGGCTTTCTGCAGCCCTTACTTTAAATAAAAAATGGGGCACTTTCAACAGTGGTATTTTTTACCGTAATTATTTGCATGACCGGAAGTTGAATACAATGGGAATAAACGCCAACACAGATGTAAGAATAACTGGCGGTCTTTCGTTTTTTGTGCGTCTTAATGCAAGCGTTGTACATAATCAGGTGAGCCTTGTAAAAGGTGGCGCTACAGAACAGGAAGTGCTTACAAGAAAGCGTCAGCTTGCATCCAATTACAATTACAATAGTTCTTTCGGATTAACTTATAGATTTGGAAGCATCCTTAATAATTTTGTTAATCCACGCTTTGAAGGATATGGTGGTTTTTAATAACTTTTATTTTTAAATCCCCGCCACTTGACTTCTTCAGATTCAAGATCTCTTTATCAAGATTTAACTTCAATAAATAATCGTTATTAAAACATGCTCAAATCTGATGCAACGACTTCAAATATGAGTTTCAACTCCGATCATTTGTTTCGGATAGAGATTGGACAACTATAATCTTTGGGGTTTTCTGAAATTTGGAAATGGAGAACGCTCAGTATTCACAAAGGAAATGGTAAGGAAAAATTTAATTTAAAGCTACTCTGCCAACAAGTTGGCTATTTCAAATCTTATCAGAATAGTTCGAAACCTACATCACCTGCAACCCAGGCATTAGTTCGGATCTCACGACGTTCCTGTTATAAAAATCGCAGTAGTTGACTCCAAATGCTGAGCGAAAAATCATGCTAAAAATTCTTGCATTCCAGAAAAGTGTTTCCTGTAAATTGCAGCCTTAAAAAATAAACTTATGAAACGATTGCTGAAATTGTTAACCGCAATAGTAACTCTCTACCTTTTTTTGCCTGCTACAACTGCTGCAAAACCCAAAGCAAAATCCAGAGAATACTTTGAGATAAGAGTGTACCATGTAGCGACACCTCAACAGGAAGCCAGTGTTGACGGCTATTTAAAAAATGCTTTATTGCCCACCCTACATAATAAAGGAACTAACAGGGTTGGTGTATTTAAAGCCCTTGCAAATGATACCGCTGCAGATAAAAGAATTTATGTTTTAATCCCGCACAAATCTGTTGAGCAGTTTGCTAAACTAAGCGAACAACTAATAAATGAGGCAAGTTTACAAAATGCCGGAACTGACTATTTAAACGCCACTTATGATAAAGCTCCTTTTGCCAGGTTTGAAACTATTTTAATATCTGCCTTTGACGAAATGACCAGACTTGAAGTTCCAGACCATAACACACCAAAATCAGAAAGAGTATATGAACTTCGGAGTTACGAAGGACCAACTGAAAAGCTTTATAAAAACAAAGTAGACATGTTTAATAAAGGCGGAGAAGTGAAATTGTTTAAACGTCTTGGTTTTAATGCCGTCTTTTACGGCGAGGTAATAGCAGGCAGCAGAATGCCTAATTTAATGTACATGACTACATTTGAAAATATGGCTTCAAGAGAAGCACATTGGAACAGCTTTAGAATTGACCCTGAGTGGAAAACATTATCTGCAATGCCTCAATATCAAAAAAATGTTTCGAAGTCAGATATTATATTTTTAAGGCCTACTGAATATTCTGATATTTAAGATTGACTTGCACAAGTTCAAAAAAAAGGAGAGCTAAAGCTCTCCTTTTTTTAATGCACCCATTGCGTAATTAGCAGCCCGTGCTGTTAATGCCATATAAGTTAACGAAGGATTTTGTGAGGAAGTTGAAGTCATACAAGCACCATCGGTTATAAAAACATTTTTGCAGGTATGCATCTGGTTCCATTTATTGAGTAAAGAAGTTTTAGGATCATTACCCATTCGCACTCCACCCATTTCGTGTATATCTAAACCAGGAGCTTGTTTTGAGTCGCTTGATTTAATGTTGGTAAATCCAGCCTTTGTAAACATTTCACTTATTTGTTCTATAAAATCTTTGATCATCTTTTCATCATTGTCATCATAATCAATAGAAATGTTTAGCTGCGGAATATCCCATTCATCTTTCTTGTTACTTAGGCTTACATAATTAGTTTCCTTAGGTATTGTTTCGCCCATTATGTGCGAACCAACCTGCCACGGTCCCCAATCTTTATTTAAGATGTTCTGCTTTAAATCTTTACCGAAGCCATCCCTGTTGGTGTTAAAACCCCTTGTGCCACTAAAGCCGGCTGCATAGCCACGTAAAAAATCAGTTTCCTGTTTCATCACATTTCTAAACCTGGGAATGTAAGCACTTGTAGGTCTTCTGCCATTCGTGGTTTTATCCATAAAACTATTGTAGTCGCCGGAAACCCTGGCTCTATATATATGAAATGCGACATATTTTCCTAATATGCCGTTATCATTTCCTAACCCATTTGGAAAACGGCGCGACTGAGAATTTAATAAAACAAGATTAGTATTAAGCGCCCCTGCATTTAGGAAAATGACTTTAGCAAAATAGTCAATCTGTTCTTTTGTTTTAGAATCGATTACCCTTACACCAGTGGCCTTTCCTGTATTTTCATCAACTAAAACGGAGTGTACAAC
>MWYU01000525.1 GCA_002050375.1 Chitinophagales bacterium 62-2 | reverse complement strand
CCTATAGCATTAGCAAAAAAGCTTAATCTCCCTTTATACTGCGGTGAATGGGGTTGCCTTACAACTGTTCCGGATGCATCAAGGTTTCAATGGTTTAGAGATGTAAAAGCAGTTTTAGAAGAAAGTAACATTGGTTGGGCAACATGGGACTATAAAGGAAGTTTTGGTATTATTAATAAAAACGGCCAGGAAGAAAAAGAATTGATTCAGATTTTAGTCGACAAATCAACTTAATTCCTGCACAAAAATTAAAAAAATGAAGAAGTACTTTTCTTATTTATTTGCAGTAACTATATGTCTGTTCGCTAATGCTTATGTAGCAAGTGCGCAACAAAAATTAGATAGCATATTACCGGTAAGAGCGCTATGCATTGCTGCACCTACCTCTCAAAACTTAGATTCCTTTGTTACGTTCATTGATAAAGAATTATCTTCTCAAAATGTTAACACTCTTATCTTACGTATAGACCATCGCTACCAATATAAGAGCCGTCCCGAGTTAGTTAGTTCACCTGCCTTATCTTCATCGGAAGTAAAGAAAATAGTAAGAGCATGTCAAAAGAATAAGATCAATCTCATACCACAGGTTAATATGCTGGGGCATCAATCATGGGCGGATAAGGTAGGTAAGTTACTGGAAGTGTATCCTCAATTTGATGAAACACCGGCGGTACAAATACCTGAAAAGTATGTATGGCCTAATGCAGACAATTTATATTGTAAAAGTTATTGTCCTTTGCATCCTGATGTTCATAAAGTAGTTTTTGACTTGATTGATGAAATTTGTACGGTTTTCGAAGCAAATGCTTTTCATGCTGGTATGGATGAAGTTTTTTATATAGGTGATGATAAATGCCCCAGATGCAGTGGTAGAAATAAGGCTGAACTTTTTGCAGAAGAAGTGAGAACATTACGTAATCATCTTGCCCTAAATGGAAGGAAATTATGGATTTGGGGAGACCGGTTGATAGATGGTAAAACAACAGGAATCGGGATTTGGGAAGCGAGTTTCAACAATACACACCAGGCGGTAGATTTAATTCCTAAAGATGTAGTTATATGCGACTGGCATTACAATCGCCCAGATAAAACTCCTGCGTACTTTACAACCAAAGGATTAAATGTAATTGCCTGCTCGTGGAATAAACCTGAAGTTGCGGTTCAGCAAGTGAATGATGCAGTTGAATTTAGAAAATATTCAACACCGCAAATGAAGGAGCGTTACTTAGGCGTGATGGAAACTGTGTGGTCTTCGGTGTCTTCTTTTTTAAGTGGCTATTATGGTAAGACTCAGGAACAACAAAGTGTTTCAGATAAAGACAAAAAAGTACCGGAGACATTTAGAGCTATGTTTGAGCAGGCAAATAAACTTGGCAGCAAAATGTAACAGATGAGTTGTTCACCTGAATATCCCATCATACCCGCTACCCATGTAAGCACCCCACTTAATGGCTTTTTTTACATCAATATCTAAACTTAACCTTACCATTTTAAATCCATTCATTGATGTTTCACTCCTTGCGTCGGTTAAATAACAATATACAATATCTAATTTTCCATCATTATCAAGATCGCCAATCCAGGGAGTAGAGGACAGGTTTATTCCGTGGGTTTCAGCAGTTAGCTGATAAGTACTTTCTTTGTGAAAATCGTAAATAGCAAGCATGTTATAATACGTTCTGAATATTTCCTTTTGCATTACAATAAAGTTGATACAAACAAGACCATCATCATAACCATCATTATTAAAATCTGCTATAACAGGGCTGCTCGTTTGCAACACGCCTAACGAATCCAGGAAAGATATTTTGCCTGTTCTTCCATCATACATAATCTGTTTTGAATTTTGAAGATTAGGCCACATACCTTCGGTAAAAGTGGTAAATAAATCAGGAATGCTGTCATGATTAAAATAGCCTACCGCAAGAGAGCCATAAGCTTCTGCATTTTTAATACCATTCTTCCACAGTATGTTATTGTTTTTGCCATCTATGGCAATTGTATTTCCTTCTACTGCATTTGCAACAATATCCAAATAACCATCAAGGTTTAAGTCGCAGAGAACAGGTGGAGCAATAAAGCCTTTATTTTTACTGCTCGCTAACATTTTCGCTCCTGATATATCCTGTTTCATAACATCCTTTAAAGTTGTCCGGTACAAATGACCGCCAATTGTTTCGCCACCTGTTCCAAAAACAATTGTATAGTCCTTATCATCTTTTGAAAGTTTAGCTATTACCACAGACATGTAGGTTTCCTTTCCATCCGGCACTTTGGCCATTGCCAATAATTTTCCATTGCTTCCATTAATAACAAGCAAGTTACCCGTGGGACGTTTAGGATCATAGGGAGCAACTAAAATATCGCCACCGTTACTAACCAGAATATCCTCTACTCCATCCTGGTTTTGATCCGGAATAACTTGCGGGTTATAGAAATTAAACCAGCCTTTCTTTCTTGGCTCCATGCTATTTCCTTTAGGTAAAAAAGCCCAAATCACTTTTCCATCTTTACCATTAATAGCCTGAAGCTCTGCTGCCCTTCCTCCGATTACAACATCGGGAATACTATCTTGGTTTATATCCAGTAATGCTGCTGAACCATACATCTGATCCCGTGCTGCAACTTTCCAAAGTATCTTACCCGTTGCTCCGTCAACTGCCATCACCGCGGTATCATTTTGTTGAAATTCTTTCTTGCTGCAGCCAATAATCAAATCTTTAATCCCATCGTTGTTTAAGTCTGCCGCACGAGGCGAGGAATGTGTGCCAATATTATGGAATTCTACCTCCCATCCTTTTGAAGTCTGCGCTGCAACTGCCGTTGGCTGAAAGCAGGAAATAGCAGTGAGGACTATTGATTGAATAAGGTAAAAAGAACGTTTTTTTATTTTCATGTAAGAGCTAAAATTACGGGTATACCGGCTTTATAGTAAAGTGAAAATGAACTTTTTGTTTCTTTAAACACAACGTTACCCAGGTGGAGGATATCATTTTCATTTATTAGATGAAGGAAGAAGAATTGCGAAAGAGAGATCTTTTATAAGTTGTTAATATCAAGGCAAAGCTCACATAATTTCGCTAACAGCTTTTGGTGACATTTACCATTAATCCTACATTTAGAACTTCAATTTTGTCTGCTAATTCGGATGCCTGTATTTATTTATATCTGACCTTATGAAGAAGGAATTACTATTTCTGCCTATATTATTT
>MWYU01000339.1 GCA_002050375.1 Chitinophagales bacterium 62-2 | reverse complement strand
GGTATGTTCTGCCCCATACCATTTCTAATATCTTCTAACGACTGCTGTACCAACCTTAATGCTTCATAATGACGTGCATTTGTTATAATAGTACTTTCAGATTTTAAAAGTCCGCCAATCACCACATCAACCAATCGTTGCTTAAGTAATTCTATATTCTTTTGGCTATTTGCTGAAATAAAAAGAACATTGATATTTGAAAAATTTTCAGTGAATTTTTCATTCCTAGCCAAATCTATTTTATTACCAACCAGCAAATATTTAATTCCCTTCTCCTGCATTTCATCAATTAAGGTCATTAATTTTTCAGCTGAAATTTCATTAACATCGAAAAGGTAGATTACAATATCTGCCTGATTCATTTTTTCCAAACTTTTCCTTACACCTATTATTTCAATCGCATCTACAGTATGATTTCTTATCCCTGCAGTGTCTATTAGACGAAATAGTATTCCGTCAATGTTCAGAACTTCTTCGATTGTGTCGCGGGTAGTACCTGCAATCTCACTTACTATAGCCCGGTTCTCATTTAGTAAGGTGTTTAATAATGTAGATTTACCCGCATTAGGTTTGCCTATTATCGCAACACTTACACCATTCTTAATAACATTTCCTAAAGCAAAAGAAGACAGTAAGTTTGAAGTGATTGTATATGCCTCATTTACTAAATCTTTCAATCTGGACCGGTCTGCAAACTCTACATCTTCCTGGCTAAAATCCAACTCCAATTCAATTAGGGCAGAAAAGGTTAAAAGTCGATCCCGCAAGTCTGTAAGCACAGAGGAAAAACCGCCTCTAATATTATTTAATGCATTCTTACGGCTTGCTTCAGTATTACTATAAATTAAATCTGCTACAGCTTCAGCCTGAGTTAAATCTAACTTTCCATTTAGGAATGCTCTTTGAGTAAACTCTCCAGGCTTTGCGAGTCTTGCACCTTGACGTGTGAGGGCAGTTATTATTTTTTCCAGAACATACGGAGAGCCATGCGCAGAAATTTCTACAATATTTTCACCGGTATATGATGCAGGCTCTTTAAATATCGAAACAACTACCTGATCAATATTAACTCCTTCATATTTTAGCATGCCTACATGCAAAGTATGAGATGCTTGTTTTGTAATATTTTTGGAGGGAAAAAGTTCGTTCACAAATTGTATAGCCCTGGTGCCACTTATTCTTACAATACCAATCGCTCCCACACCTTGCGGAGTAGCTAAAGCTACAATTGTATCATCCCATCCCGAAAGTTTTCCTAGCATTTTGCCTTTATTTATCCGCCGAATCTAACAAGCATTTGCATAAACAAAAAATCCCCCCGAAGAGGGAGGACTTTTATATAAAAACATTTAAACTTATTCTTCTGCCACCTGGAAAGTAACAAATTGAATAGCCTGATAAATAACGTTTCTTCCGTTCTGAACTGCAGGATCCCATTTAGGCCCCTTCTTAATAATTTTAACAGCTTCGGGTCCGCAGCTTGGGCAAGCTTTAGGAACTTCAATAGCCTGCACATTACTAATAGTTCCTTCTTTATCTACTATGAACTGAACTTTTACGGTATAATTACCTGTAGGAGCTCCATCTTCTGCAGCCACATTAGCATTAAGATTTCTTTCAAGGTATCTTTTCCATGCCTCGGGACCACCGGGGAACTTGGCTTCTTTTTCCACCTTAGTAAAAACCTTATCGTAATCTTCTTCTACTTTTTTAGGAGCTTCAACAACACCAGTACCTTTTTCTTCAACCGGGGGAGCAACAAAACCTTCATCTTTTTTGCCTTCCTGGTTAATAGTACCAATTTTAGTTTCCTCTAATTTTTCCTGAGGAGGTGGTGGTTCTTTTACTTCTTCATCCTTTACAATTTTAGGAGGAGTAAATTTTGTAATTTCAACTTTTGGAGGTTCTGGTTTTGGTGGAGGCGGAGGCGGCGGTTCAATCTTTTTTTCTGGTTCCTTTTTAATATCCTCTAATTGCACATCCTGCACAATTATTTTGTTTTTATCCGTATCGTCGTCACCTGCAAATACTTGGCTAAGAAACACTAAAATACAAACAGCTACCATAACGCTTATAGCGATAATAATCCTGCGGTTATATGTTTTTCTTAGCTCATAAGCGCCATATTCTTTGTTTCTGTTCTCGAAAAGAATATCGAGGAAGTCAGCGTTCATAATTTTGTTTGGTTCCATTGTATATATCTTTAAAGTTTAGATGCTTAATACCGAAATTTCATAAATAAATCGGACTACTGACTACCACCAGTAATTCCACCATTTTTATCGCTAAGGCCAACTAATTGCTCCTCAACAGGTGAAATATCTACCATCGCATAACGTTTAACATCGTTTATCGTCATTTCATCCAGGGCGTCTACTACATCCTTATATGTCGACTCGTTACCAGGCTTGATTACAACCATAAAATCATCGACAGGAGTCGACCTTTTTTTCCTTATAATTTCATCTCTGATCTTCTTCATTGTACTACTCTTAAGATTTGAAGCAGAAGGGTCTAACTGACCTTCGTAGTAATAAACACTATTATCCTTCCCTAATAATAAAGTTAATGCTCCGCTCTCTTTCAGTTTATTCTGCTCTTCAGGCTTATCAGTGTCTTTTGGTAAGTTCAACTTCATCGCCGTGGGCTGACTCATGCTAGTTGTAAAGATAAAGAATGTAATCAGTAGAAAACCCAAGTCCACCATAGGTGTAAGGTCTACACGGGTAGATAACTTTTTTGCTTTTTTTACTCCCGGGCCTTTCTTGTGGTGACCACCACCCGAGGTATCCATTTCTGCCATTTCTGCTATTTTTTAAGTTAAAAATAAATGTTTAATTTTTATCCCTCTTCTGATAAACTTTGTCCGCTCTTAAACTTTTTCCAGAGATCAGTCCCTTCAGGAACACCTTCTGCATTGGTAACCATTTGAAATTTAGACTGATCATTTTTTTTAAATGCAGTGATAACATTTTTAAAAGCAGGGTATTTTGTAAGGTTATCTCCCTTTAACAGTATATTCAGCTTTGTACCTGTGCTTGCATGAGCCGCTACTATTGCACGCATCCAAGCTGTCAGTTCGTTATTAGCCGTATCCTGTGCGGGTATTCCCGGCAAAGCATCTGCTTTTAACTTATCGGTGGGAATTTGCAAAACAGATTTAACCTGGGAAATAGGGGTCCCGAAAAAGTTAGCTTTTTTGAAAGATGTAATAT
>MWYU01000296.1 GCA_002050375.1 Chitinophagales bacterium 62-2 | reverse complement strand
GGTGGATGGACTTATGTTCTGGCCTAATTCAGTTAAATTTTTCGGCACTCTGGACTTGCAAAAAGTACGGGGCAAAGTTGATGGTTGTCCATTCAGAAGTTCATTTATGGCAATCGGAAATGGTGTGCACATGTTACCTGTAAAAGCTGAGTTACGCAAAGTAATCCGGAAGGAAGCCAGTGACGTTGTTACACTGCAACTGGAGAAGCAAATAACGGATTAACTGCTCCCAATCGATTTCGTTGTCTTACTAAGAACAGATTAAATAACGAAGGCTTTTCCTGCAGTTGTAGGTCCTCCTTAAGCTGTACTGTTGGTTAGTGTTGTCACTTAATGAGAATAGTAAAACCGCCGCCGTCATTAAAGCGAAAAGTATTAGCGGGTGTTGTTCCACATGTACCTGTGGCGGTGGTAATGGTCTCAGTGCCAAAAGTACCCGTGGCTGCGTTACACGCAAGGGTTTGGGTAAGGACTGGTCCACCTGAATTTTCATTTAAGTTACCGTTAAAAAAATACGTGCTTCCGGTAGTGCTCTGAGCTTTTAAAAGTGAGGTAAACAGCAGAGATAATAAAAGTAGATGTGCTTTTTTCATACGCTTACATTTAATGTTGAGTTTTTGTGATTCGAGTAAAAATAGATTCTCGTTAGAGGATTTGCAACCTTTTTAAAGTTTTTTTCCTCGCGATTTGTTCTGTCACTCGGCAATTCCTCTGAGGTGTCTTTCGGAAAAAACGTCCTGTCTTAATGCAATAGCTGTTTCTTGGGTATAGTTAAAAGCCTTTTTTCAGATTTTTGTCCTGCTCTTACTCTTCCTAAAAGATGAACTTAAATTGCAGAGCTTCTTTTATTAAGTCCCCGAAATATTTCCCATCGCCTCCAATTTCATTTGCTTTGCAACCTCGTGACCAACATAATTGTCAATACCCTTCTCTGCCCAATAAATAACCGGCGTTAAAATAATTGCCATAAAGGATTTGTAAGCATAATTAACTAAGCAGATCGCTAACACTAATTGCCAGCTCCAATCCTTCCCTATTTTAAAAGCAATAAACAAAACAATAAAGCTGTCAACAAATTGTGAAATGAGCGTAGAACCTGTCGCCCTTAGCCACACTTTGTTTTGGCCTGTTACTTTTTTAATTTTATGAAAGATGGTTACATCAATTATCTGGCTTATTAAAAATGCAGCAAGGCTTCCTAAAATGATCCACATTCCTTGTCCAAAGATGGAGGCAAAGGCATCATTCATATTATAAATTCCGTTTTCAGTGCCGCTCCCTATCCAAAAATTTGCAGGCGGAATCTTTATAGCAAGATAGAACATAAGAAAAGCATAAGAGATCAGCGCAACGGCAGTATAAGAAATTCTTCTTACCGCTTTTGGACCATAATATTCATTAACAATATCAGTAACAACAAATTCAAGCGGCCATAATAATACACCGCAGGTAAGGTTAAAAGCCAACCCCGATTGACCAAACAAAGTAAAGTTTGAAGGTTGCAGTCCCAACACTTTCTCAAGGGAAAATATTTTTCCTCCAATACACTCTGCAATTAAAGCGTTGGCTACAAAAAAAGCTGTGATCGAGATAAATAATCTTGCCGGCTTGTCCTTAATAATATTAATGATCATTTTTTAAAGGGGTATTATTATTAGCTGTGCAAGCTGCATTATTATATTAAAAACCAGTAACCAACGGGCTATTGTTGCCTGGGGCTTTTTCTTAAGAATTAATAATGTAATGAACAAAACATTTGCAATAACCGTAATAATGGGCGCAAGCAACCAGCCAATAACTACAATAAAACCTCTTAACGACTGATCTCCTATCACGTCTTTATATCGAAAAATTACGCAGGCGATAAAAAAAAGGTTACAAATAAAAGCTACACGATAAAGAAATAAAAGCCAACGCATGAAATAATTTGGTGTAAAATAATATTATTTCACAAACTGCCTTTTTTTAATAAAGCTTTCACTATGGTCAATAGCCTCAACTATCCATTTAGTAGAAATAGCATTATTTTGCCGACTGTTTAATTTTATTTACATGAAGAAGATCGATTGGAAGAAAATATTACCTCATGTGTATGCTATAGGTGTTTTTTTTATTGTTGCGGTTATTTATTGCAGTCCTGCGCTGCAGGGAAAAGTGTTGCAGCAGAGTGATGTTATCCACTGGAAAGGCATGGCGCAGAGTTTATTTAATTATAAAGAAACGCACGGCAACTTCCCATTATGGACGAACAGCATGTTTGGCGGAATGCCGGCTTACCAGATTGCCATCGAATCTAACAATCCTGTATCTCCTGGTATTTTGCATAAGGTTTTTATGTTGTTTCTTCCAAAACCTACGGGTTACTTCTTTCTGCTTTGCATATCGTTTTACTTTTTAAGCCAGGTAATAAGGGTGAAACCATGGCTCGGTGTATTGGGCGGAATTGCCTACGCTTATGCTACTTTTAGCTGCATTATCGTAGCTGTAGGTCACGATACACAGATGCAGGCCTTAGGGTATGTTCCGGCATTATTAGCCTCGTTGTTTATACTGTACGACAAGAAATATTTATTAGGAGGCGCATTAACTGCACTGTTCAGTAGCTTATTAATTGCAATGAACCACCTGCAGATCACTTATTACTTTTTAATCGTTGCTGCTTTTGCCACCGTTGCTTTTGCTATACATTGGATTAAAGCAAAGCAATATAAACACCTCGCTTTAGCGCTTTCAATAGCAGTTGTTGCAGGTGGTTTAGGTGCGCTTACTAATATGGTGGCTCTGGCTACAACATGGGATTATTCAAAAGCCACCATGCGTAACGGAACGCTTAATTTAGATACGACATCAGGAGGAGCAAAAAAATCAGGAGGATTGCCAATTGATTATGCATTTGGCTGGAGCTATGGTAAGGCCGAAACTTTTACGCTGATAGTTCCCGGCATTTATGGAGGAAGTAATTCAGGCGAATTAAAGGGAACTTCAAAGCTTGCAGAACATGCCTTAGAAAAGGGTGTACCTGAAGATCAGGCTTTACAGTTTGCCTCGCAGTTTCCAACTTATTGGGGCGCTCAGCCTTTCACTTCGGGCCCTGTATATCTTGGTGCCATTATCTGTTTTCTTTTTGTGTTGGGCGCTGTTTATGTACAGTCGTGGCACAAATGGTGGATCATCTCTGCATGTGTTTTAGCACTGTTAATGAGCTGGGGTAAGAAC
>MWYU01000404.1 GCA_002050375.1 Chitinophagales bacterium 62-2 | reverse complement strand
ATATTGACCAGGTGTACCTGGACCAGGTTCAAATCATCAACGAGCTTAAGCCGGACGCAGTGTTGGCAGATACAGCTCCAACCCTTAAAATGGCCGCAGAAAAAACGGGCACAACTTATTTTGCTTTGCTAAATGGTTATATGACTTCTTATTATGCCTTTGTCAGAAAGATGCCGCAAAGTCATCCCTTGTATAAATATCTAAAATCATTACCCGTGCCTTTGGCTGAGCAACTGATAAAAAAAGGTGAACAGCTTGCTTTCGAAAAAATTCATCAGCCTTTTAAAAAAATAAGGAAACGGTATAAGCTTTCTGTAAAGCAGTCGTATCAGCAGGAAGCCGAAGGCGATCTTAACCTGATTTGCGACTTGCCGGAATTGTATCCGCAAAAAGACCTGCCTTCAAATTATCACTTTATTCCGCCGCTCGCTTTTGACGCAAAAAATAACTCAGCAAACATTGTTCATCAGCTTGATAAGAATAAGAAGACCCTGTTTGTAAGTATGGGCAGCACCGGCGACTGGAATAATGTTTCGTTTTTAAATGATCCTTTTTTTAATAAATACAATTTAATAACTGCGGGAGATACGCTAAACACGATAGACACTCCAAATGTTGTTGCAGCCTCATTCGTTAATATTCATCATGTTTTTCCGTACACCGATCTTGTACTTTGCCATGGCGGAAACGGAACTATTTACCAGGCGTTGTCTCATGGTCTTCCCGTACTTTGTAGAACATCTCACTTCGAGCAGGAATGGAATGTTCAGGCGATTGAAAAACTTAAAATGGGTAAAGGCCTGGATGATGTAAAGAACATACAACAGTACAAAGCAATTTTTGATGAATGGATGCAAAAGAAAAACAGTGATGAGTTACGTTATATAAAAGAACAATTAAATAGTACCGGCAATAATTTTCAACCTGTTATTGATGAAATGCTCGCCAGAATATTTCCATCAAACTATCTGCCTGTATCTGTCCATCCTAAAACCGGTATCGGAAGTATAAGGGCGTAAACTGTAAGAATAATTCTTAGTATCTGCAGGTTTGATATAGGAAATTTTTGTTTCTACTTCCGCATTATTATTCATATTTGCTGCACCTGCAACGTTCTGCAGCGCTATGGCTAAACGACGACGAAAGAAAAAAACAAAAATAAATTGGGCCGTTATTATACCTATCACATTGTTAGGTTTAGTTGCTTTAATATACTGGCTCTACACTGCAGAAAGAATTAAGCATTCGAAGTTTGTTCGTTACTCAGGTTTTAAAATTGATATACCTGATAATTTTGAAATCCATGGAATTGATGTTAGCAGGTATCAAAGTTTTATTGACTGGCAGTCAGTAAAAGCGATGAAAGTGAAGGATGTCAGAATAGGGTTTGCTTTTATAAAAGCGACAGAAGGATTGACAAATGTAGACGGTCAATTCAGGCGCAACTGGAGAAAAGCTGAAGAAGCCGGAATGATAAAAGGTGCTTATCATTTTTTTGTAGCTACTAAAAGTGGAAAAGCACAAGCTAAAAATTTTATAAGTACAGTTAACCTTGAGCCCGGGGACCTGCCACCTGTTTTAGATATTGAGCATTTGTATGGTGTTAGTCCGCAGAAGATGCGTAAAGAAATAAAAGACTGGCTCACGATTGTAGAAGATCACTATAATGTAAAGCCAATTATCTATACCTATGTAAGCTTTTATAGTAGTTATCTACAAGACGGATTTGACAGTTATCCTTTATGGGTGGCTCACTATCTTGAGAAGGACAAACCCCGAATTAAACGCCGCTGGAATTTTTGGCAACATAATGAGAGGGGAAGGGTAAACGGCATAACAACGCCTGTTGATTTTAATGTTTTTAATGGCGACGGCGATGAGTTTAACGACTTACTGATAAAGTAACAGCAATCATCGCACGTAAGTATCTTTAGGTAAAATCATCCGTAAGTAAACTTCACACTCCAAAAAACACGAAATAATGGAGCCGGAAATGGTAGCATTTTTAAAGCGAATAGGCCTCACCATATTTTTAGCTTTGCTATGGCTTGCCATTAATACAACTGCTGCTATTAAAGGTGACAATGCCTTTATCGGAGATCATATAACTATCGGAAATGTTTTATTTTATTTATGGTTCGTTATTAGCCTTATCATTCTGCTCTGGATTTTTAAAAGAATGTGGTATAAGTAGGATGAACGTTAGCCCTACTTATTTTTGCTATCTAATATTACCGGTGTTTTGCTATTTCCCATAATAATCACTTTAGCATTTTGAGACAGGGCTATTTCTTTCAGTGCCTGAATTTGCTCGTATTGTAATTGATTTTCTGTAAGTCCTGTATTAATTATTCGTTGATAGTCGGCTATACCTTGCCCCAACACTTTTTTTCTTTCTGCTTCCTGCTTTTCTTTTTGTAAAACAAACTCCATTTTTTGGGCATCCTGTTCAGCTTTTATTTTTTCTTCGATGGAAGTTTTTACATTTTGCGGCAAAGTGATATTACGAACAAGCAATTGCTCCAGCACTAAGCCTCTTTTTTTAAAGTCGGCATCTATAGTAGTAAAAATTCTTGTTTGAAACTGGTCGCGTTTCGTGCTATATAAGTCAATGGCAGTAAAATAAACGGCATTGTCGCGTATGCGTGTACGTGTAACCGGTCTTACAATTTTGTCGCGATAATCAAGACCGGTTTCGCGTACAAGATTTGGCGCCTCTGTACCCAAAACACGATATAGCACACTTAAGTCTATCACCACTTCCAGCCCGTCAGCAGTAAGTACACGAATAGCATCATCACCAGCCTTTTGTCCTTCATCGTTTAGCCCGCTCATTGTGTAGTTTTGAGTTTTAACATCAACGGGTTCTACAACAATCAGGGGGTTGATAATATTGAGGCCGCTATTAAGTACATCTTTCTGTACTCTACCAAATAACAATTTCACACCAACATGGCCTGCATCAATTGTCTTAATGCATGAAAACAAAAACCCTGCAACTACCAGTAATAATGCAACTCCTCTTAATGTACCTGAATACCTTGGCAGTGGGTAAGCCATTCTTTTTAATGAAAAGGAAACAAAGAATAATATAATGCCGAGAATAATAAAAAACATAATTAGGGTTGATTTATGAAGCGAAAGCTACGAAATAACGAGTGATAGTTTTAAGCAGGTTTGCAGAGATATGTATTAAATTGGGATCTGCAGTGTTGAGTTAT
>MWYU01000297.1 GCA_002050375.1 Chitinophagales bacterium 62-2 | reverse complement strand
GGATGGATATGCCCGTTAGTAATTGCTGAAGGTCCATCAATAGCTTTCTGGATATCGGTAAGTGGAACCGACGATAAAGAAACCTTTGGCTACCTGCTTGAAAAAAATTTTATAATTGAAGGCAGAGCTGAGACCGAGGCAAAAAAGCTTGTTGACGAATGGAAGAATGGTATTAACGTGGCAAGACATGGAGGCACGTTCGAAGAAAACCTAAAGGCAACTGAAAACCTTAGAAATGATTCCTTTTATGTTTTCATGTCGGGCAATAGCAAACCTACATTAGAGGGCTATGTCAAGTGGCAGAAGAAATTCAAAACGGGAGAAACTATCATAGACGATGAATCGGGCTTACAAGTTTATATTCCTGGATTTGAACAAATTCTCAGTAAAGTTAATTGCCCTGTACTGGCGCTTTTTGGTGAAAAGGATTCACAGGTGGATTGGCGAAAGACAATGCAATTATACAAGCGAACTATCGGTAAAAATCCTAATGCTGAACTAACTATTAAAACATTTGCTGACGGCAACCATAACATACAACAATGCACCACAGGAGGCTTTAGGGAAAAACTTCAGCCAAGAAAGTACTGTGAAGGTTATTATGAAACAATGTTAACATGGCTGAGCAAAAAGAATTTGGGTAAACAATAATAAACGTAAACAGCAAGCTACAAGAATAGCTTTATCCTAACTATCATGATAAAAAATTACTTCAAAGTCGCGTGGAGGAGCCTTGTAAGATCGAAGGGTTATTCATCTATAAATATAGGTGGGCTTGCTGTAGGTATGTCAGTTGCTATACTTATCGGTTTGTGGATCTACGAAGAATTCTCGTTCAATAAATACTTCAGGAATTATGACCGCATTGCGCAGGTAATGCAAAACCAAACCTACAATGGTGAGGTGCAAACCTGGAGAGACCAGGCTATGCAATTGGCGCCCGAGCTTCGCAACAGCTACAAAAGCAATTTCAGGTATATAGTAATGAGTTCGAATACCAAAAGCTCCACGCTTTCTTTTGGTGAAAAAAAACTAACACAAACAGGCTTCTATATGGAGCCCGAAGCTCCCGACATGCTAACCCTTCAAATGCTGAAGGGATCAAGAGCTGGCTTGAAAGATCCCAACTCCGTTTTACTTTGTAAATCAGTAGCAAAGGCATTGTTTGATGATGTCGATCCTATAGATAAAATCATTAAAATCGATACTAAGCTGCTGGTTAAAGTAACAGGAGTTTATGAAGACTTGCCGAACAACTCAACCTTTGCAAAGTTGAATTTTATTGCTCCATGGCAGCTACTTGTTCAAAGCGAAAATCTTGAACAGAGAGTAACATGGGGAAACAGTTGGTTTCAAACCTTTGTGCAGGTAGCAGATCATGCGGATATGAATAAAGTATCAGCAATAATCAGGAATGCCAAATTGAATAAGGTTGATAAAGAAGAAACGAAATACAACCCACAGCTTTTCCTTCTTCCGATGAAACGCTGGCATTTATATTCTGAATTCAAGAATGGGATAAACACTGGTGGCAGTATTAAATACGTTTGGTTATTTGGTGTAATAGGTGGGTTTGTTTTATTGTTGGCTTGCATCAATTTTACCAATCTTAGCACAGCACGTTCTGAAAAGCGGGCTAAAGAAGTTGGTGTAAGAAAGACCATAGGATCGTCGCGCAGCCAATTAATGAAACAGTTTTTCACTGAGTCCTTCCTAGTAGTTTCAATTGCATTTATTCTTTCATTGCTATTTGTTCAACTTGGTCTTCCCTTTTTCAATGAAGTGTCAGGTAAGAAAATATCTGTTGCATGGACTGAACCTTTGTTCTGGCTTGCAGGTGTTGGCTTCATATTCATCACAGCATTAACAGCGGGAAGCTACCCCGCTTTCTACTTATCCTCTTTCCAACCGGTTAAAGTACTAAAGGGCACTTTCAGAGTGGGACGTTTTGCTGCCGTTCCACGCAAAGTATTGGTGGTTGTTCAGTTTGCGGTTTCAGTAGTTCTCATCATTTGTACTATCATCGTTATCCGTCAAATTCAATTTGCAAAAAGCCGTCCAATAGGTTTTAGCCGCGATGGTCTGCTTTCCATACCCATCAATTCGGACGACATAAAAAAGCATTATACCACTTTGCGAAATGAACTGATAAAAACTGGTGCAGTAGAAGAAATGGCGCAATCAGAAAGCAGGGTAATTAATGGTGGGCCAACAAATAGTGGGCTTCGATGGAGAGGCAAAGATCCAAACCTGCAGGATGCCTTTTTAACTATTGCAACTACGGCGGAATATGGAAAAACCCTGGGATGGACAATTAAGGAGGGCCGGGATTTTTCTAAGGAGTTTGCTTCTGATTCATCGGCGTTTATATTGAATGAAGCAGCAGTTAAATATATGAACCTGAAAAACCCGTTAGGTGAAACAGTTAACGCTTTCGGCAGAACATATACTGTTATAGGCGTAGTGAAAGATATGGTTATGCGATCTTCTTATGAACCCGTGAAGCAAACCATTTTCTATATTGATAAGTTTGACAGGGTTAATTATTTCAACATTAAAATAAACCCAAAGATTAGTGCAGGCGCGGCTCTCGCCTTGATAGAGCCTGTGTTTAAGAAATTTGATCCTGAGAATCCTTTCGAATACAAATTTGCAGATGACGACTTCAATGCTAAGTTTATAAATGAAGAACGAGTTGCTAAACTCGCAGGATTCTTTGCTATTCTTGCGATTTTTATCTCGTGTTTAGGATTACTCGGGTTGGCTTCTTTTGTAGCCGAACAACGCACTAAAGAAATTGGTATAAGAAAAGTATTAGGTGCAACTGTTTTAAATGTGTGGCACCTCTTGTCCAAAGACTTTGTAAGTCTTGTCATCATCTCATTGCTTGTGTCTGTTCCTATATCTTACTACTTCATGCATAACTGGCTTCAGAACTATGAGTATCGAACAGAAATGTCGTGGTGGATATTCGTAGCTGCGGGAGGGGGAGCACTATCCATAACATTATTGACGATCAGCTTCCAGGCTATAAAAGCTGCCATTGCAAACCCTATAAAAAGTTTACGAACAGAATAAATTTTAAACATGAAAAATATAGTGTTCAATTTTTGCTTATTAAGTCTCGCTCTTGGAACTGCTTTATCATTACACGCTCAACCGGTAAAACCGGATTTACAAAATCTTAAGCAACCGACGGTCTTTTAATCGTACTGTTGAAGCGGTAA
>MWYU01000303.1 GCA_002050375.1 Chitinophagales bacterium 62-2 | reverse complement strand
CCATTTGCCTGTTCCAATTTGTTGCAGGTTGACCTTGTGCAAACATTTCCAGAATCTCCAGATACATTTTTGATTCTTGCCCTGTCATGGCAGCACCCAATGTTTCTAAATACCACCTATCCTCTCCATCATATCTTTTGATTAATTCAAGAAGTACTTTTTTTGTTTTTTCATACGGAAGATCCCGTAAAGAAACCGCTACCTCTCTTCGTACAAATGCTGATGTATCAACGGCCATTTTTTCAGCATAAGGTAAAATATCGGCAACAGTTTGTCGAAGCGCTTTATATGCCGTTGCTCTGAACAACTGATCCCTGTCGTTTAATATTTTTTCAACTTCTGATCTTCCTTTATCACCCAACTGCGCAAGTAACCATATAGCCCTTGCCTTAATGTAAGGATTAGTATCAGCAAGCAGCGCTTTCACTGTTTCTACAGCAGCTTCGCCTTGTTGTTTAAATTTTTGAAAGCCGGCGTTTCGAACATTAATGGCGGGACTTTTAAAAGCCTGTAATTGACCTGCTGTTGTGTTTATATCTATTTTAGGTGAGGTGAGCTTTTTATTCTTTGGGGTAATACGGTACACGCGTCCATATCCTTTTTTATCCTCCATTTGATGGCCGCCAACTACAGGGTCATACCAGTCTGATATATAGATAGCGCCGTCTGTTCCAATAGTTACATCGCTTGGGCGAAACCATTTTTCCTTGTTGTTATTCTGGGCAGTGTCATTCCATACATAAGCGGGATTGTCCCGGGCAAGAGAAGTAATAAAGTTTTTTCTGTCCCCCAGGTTATAGCCGGAATTTTTTACTGCGGGATGATAACCGAAAATTACATTTCTTCCTGCATCTGCACTAAGCAACAGTCCTAAATGTTCTTTACCTAATGCATCACTTTCGTATAACACAATACCTGTAGGTGCGCCTGCACCCGAGCAGTCACCGGCGGGCATTACACCGGGATCTTCCTGGTGCCAGTGTGCCGCAAAAATATCCTGCCCCGGCCTTTGATCTGCCTGCCAGTACCTTGTACCATCCGAACTAAAGTAGCCTGCATTCCCGCCTTCCATCAACCAGGTAGTGCGGCATGTTACTACCTGGTCATCATTATCGTTTTGCCAAAGATTACCGTAAGAGTCGGGTATTGTTTCATAGGAATTTCTAAAATTATGTCCCATTACTTTTAATCCGGTACCATCGGGTTTTATCCGAAGGTTCAATCCTCCCACCCACACCTTTCCATCATCGCTTTTCAGGTTGCCCTCGTTTTTTGTATTATACGGAGATCCACCTGTGTAAATACTTCCGGCACGCAACATCCATCCTGATTTATCTTTTACGATGTGAGGACCGGCATTACCTACATTAAAATACCAGTTTCCATCCGGACCTGCATACACGGCATGAACGGAATGATCATGATCCTTACCTCCAAAACCTGTCAGGAACATTTCCTTTTTATCAGGTTTGTCATCGCCGTTTTCATCGGTGTACACAATGATATTAGGAGAACACGAAACGATTATTTTGTTTCCGATTACGGCAATACCAACTGGTGAAACCAGATCCCGGTCTTCTACAAAAACAATAGAAGTATCAGCTTTTCCATCTTCGTTTCTATCTTCCAATATTATAACTCTATCACCTTTAGGATGATGTAAAAAATGAGTTGAATCATTATTGTAGTTTCTATAGTCCACAGCTTCCGTTACCCATATCCTGCCTTTGCTGTCTGCATCCATATTGGTGGGATTGTATAACATAGGAGACTCAGCCCAAAGGGTTGCTTCGAGATCATCAGGCAAATACAGATCAGAACTTTTAGAAATGTTTGGTGCCTTTGATACAACCTTAGGAGATTCGGTGAAACTCATAACATAAAAAAGAACCGAAAACAGGGAAATAAAAAAAAGAAGAAAATAAGATTTTTTCATTGCGTTAAGTAATATATAAGTTAGGTATTGTAATTATATTTCTAAGAAAATAGCTTGCGAAGAAATTTCAGATTATGCCGGTAGCTTTCTACAATATCGGCTTTGGGCGGCGTTGACGATTCAATTTGCATCCATCCATCTCCATAATAATCCATCTCGTACAAAAGGTTTCTGATCTTCGTCCAATCCAGCGTTCCCTGCCCTAAAAGAGAACCATTTTCTTTTATATGCAATTCGCAAATATTATTTTTTCCTAATTGCTTAACTTCTTTCAAAACATCGTATCCGGCATCGGCAGTGTTACGGAAATCAACATAAGCTTTAATATTTTTTGACCCTACCTGTTCTATAATCTCCAGGTGCTCAGCCGCATTCAGGTATGATTCTATGCCTAATATAATACCCATCTTTTCTGCTTTCGGAGCTACTCTTTTTAACCGGTTGATTACTTCTTTTTTTCCTTTCTCATCATTTCGTAAATCGTTTTTACTGAAGAAAGCGAGCAATATCACATTTACACCCAGGTTCTTTGCTGTATCAATACTATCCCACACCCATTCTTCGGTTCGCGGATCTGATTTGTAAGGTACCTTATTCAATTCACCAATTGCTATGCTTGCTATTTCTACACCCGTTTTCTTTGAAGCCTCAATGAAGGATTGTTGGATCGCCGGATCACGCAAATGCAAATTGTTTTTCTCTGACCCCATATTTACCATTATACCGGTAAGGCCTATCTGCCTGGCTACATCAAATGCTTCTATGCTGCTGTCTTTTCCAATTGACCAATCGCAGGCGCCAATATGAAACTTCTTTTTCCTTTCATTAGCAAAAACCCATTGATGCGAAAACGGTGTAAGAGCGGTAAGCAGGGAGGCGTGTTTCAGCAATTGGCGACGGGAAAGCATAGACACTATTCATTTTATTATAACAGAAACAACGAAACGAACAAGAGAAGGAATTCTAACAAAAAAATAGCCTGGAAGTTATTAACGTTACGGCACCCGATTAATCAGCAGAGCCTTTTGCTAACGCCTCAACTCTTCTAAACGCCTCGCCATAGCTTTACGGGTTTTATAGAGCTCATCCCGGTTACGGGAGAACGTACTTACGTCAATTACCATTTTGCTTACCATTTCATCTGCAAACTTTTTGTCACCTAAATTATTTAACCTCCATAGATACTCATAATCTTCAATGCCTTCACGCAAAAGTTCAAATCTTATTGACGAAACGGGGCCATCTACATTAGGTTGACCGGTGTATTTTTTGGTGTAATCTCCGGGATAAACCAAAGAGC
>MWYU01000430.1 GCA_002050375.1 Chitinophagales bacterium 62-2 | reverse complement strand
GGTACAGGTAAAACAAAAACGCTCCAGATGTTGAGTGAAGCATTAAGTAATGCGAGTGTACCTGTTCTAATGATGGATATAAAGGGGGACTTAAGTGGTATTGCAATGCCTGGAACTTCAAACGATAAAATTGTTGAACGCTGTACAAAGATCGGAGTTACGTTTTCGCCTGAACAATTTCCGATAGAGTTTCTAACGCTTAGCAAGCAAAAAGGTGTACGGTTAAAAGCTACGGTAAGCGAGTTTGGACCGGTTTTGCTAACAAAGATTTTAGGACTGAACGATACACAAGGTGGAATAGTTGCACTAATATTTAAGTACTGCGACGACAACAAACTTCCTTTGCTCGACCTTAAAGATTTCATCAAAGTATTGCAGCACATAAATGGTGAGGGAAGGGCAGCCATTGAAAAAGAATATGGCAAAATTCCAACCACCACCGCTGGTACTATTTTACGTAAAGTAATTGAGTTGCAGCAACAGGGGGCTGATGTTTTTTTTGGGGAAAAAAGTTTTGAAGTGGAGGACCTTATGCGAATTAGTGATAATGGTCGTGGAATGATAAACGTGTTAAGAGTAACAGATTTACAGGACCGCCCAAAACTTTTTTCAACTTTCATGCTGCAGTTGCTTGCAGAACTATATGCTGTTTGCCCGGAAGAAGGTGATATTGATAAACCAAAGCTTGTATTATTTATAGATGAAGCACATTTGATTTTTCAGGAAGCAAGTGATGCATTGATGCAGCAAATTGAAACCGTTATAAAGTTAATACGCTCAAAAGGTATAGGCGTTTTCTTTGTTACACAAAACCCTATGGATGTACCTGCAAGCGTTCTTGCCCAGTTGGGTATGAAGGTGCAGCATGCCCTTAGAGCTTTTACTGCAGCCGATAGAAAAGTAATTAAGCAGACTGCAGAAAACTATCCTGAAACCCAATTTTATGATACCGACCAAATGATAACTCAATTAGGTATAGGAGAAGCTTTTGTAACTATGTTAAACGAGAAAGGCATTCCTACACCTCTTGTTCATGTTATGCTTAGCCCTCCCCAGAGCCTGATGGATGTATTAACAGACAGCGAACTTGATGCTATTGTGGCTAAAAGCAAACTGGTTCAAAAGTATAACAAGGTAGTTGACAGTGAAAGCGCTTATGAAATTTTAAACAGTAAACTTGAAGAAGCTGCTGCTAAAACAAAAGAGGATAAAGAAGACGACAAGCCCGAGCCAAAAGCAGGAAGAGGCAGGCCAAAAAAAGAAGAAAGCTTTCTTGATAATCCCATGGTTAAGCAAGTCGGAAGAACAGCCGCAGGTATCATTACGCGAAGCTTGTTAGGAGCGTTAGGCCTCGGAGGCAGAAGCAAGAGGAAGAGTTGGTTTTAAAGAGAATACAATAACAGTCTGTCAAACCTTAAAAGCAGCTGTAGTCAGCGTTTCAAAACAAATAAACATATGTATTATGAATAACGAAGATTCTTTATTGATGCCTGCTGCTTTATTCAATAAAGGCGTTGCAATTTTTGGTAACGCAAATAACTTTCATAATTGGTTGAAAAAACCTTTTTACAATTCTAAAGAAACTCCAATGGAATGGATCATTAAATCTGGAGGCATTGAATTGCTTATAGAGGAATTAGACAGGTTAGCACAAGGATATCCTGTTTAAAATTTGATGCAAGTTTGTGCATACCATAATTCACCCCGCTCTTTTTATAGCGCCCTTTTCATTTACCGAAACCTTTCCTTCGGCTTGTAAATAATCAAGCACTTTCCATACTTTTTCTTTTTTAATGCCCGTCATTTGCTGTAATAAAAAGTCTATTTCAGTCTCCTGGTTAGCAAGATGAGTAAAGATGCGTTCACTGATTTTGGTAAACTCTTCCTGCGATAGGACTGTATTTTTTTGCTGCAAACAATTATCACAAACACCGCAAACCTGCATTTCATTATCTCCGAAATATTGCCCGATATATTTGCTTCTGCAAATTCTTTGCAAACGAATAAATGCTTCCATCGCTTTTACTCTTTTTGTATATTCTTCTTTTCGTTGTAAATAATATTTGTGATCAAACGATAGTTGCAGGGCAGATGCCCGGTTATGCAGAAAGAAGATTTGGGGTGTTTCTTTTTGTAATTGGTAATCTATTATGCCGAAGGCATGCAGTTCTTGTAGTTGTTTTATCAATTCCTCTGTAGTAGTGTTTGTAAGGCGGCTAAGCAATTTTTCATTTATTGAAACTGAATGATTAAAAATCCCTTCGTAGGTACGTAACAAATATTTTATTGTATTTTCTAAATAATGATGCGCCTGTTCAAAATCATTTAAAACATCTTTAGTACAGGTGAAACCAACTTTTGAAGGAACAAAAACTTGTTCGTTAAAAGTTAAGTGTCCGTCCTGCTCCAATGCTTTTAATGCATTTACCACCAAAAAAATATTCAGTTTAAAATAGCGTATAAAATCGTTGAGGTTAAAATCATAATAAAGGCCTTCACCACATCCCACAGGAATTTGTAAATGATTTACTAAAGCCTCATACACTTTTTTTATTTCAGATACAGGTGGGTACTTAATATCAGGAAGCTTTTGCAGCTCTGCTAATTCCTGCCGTGTATATACTAACACTGCAAAAGATCGTTTTCCATCTCTTCCTGCACGACCGGCTTCCTGGTAATAATTTTCCAGGTTATCAGGTATGTCCATATGCACAACAACACGAACATCAGGTTTGTCAATGCCCATTCCAAAAGCGTTGGTAGATACGATTACTTCTGTTTTATTGTCTATCCAATCTTCCTGCTTTTTGTTGCGATCTTCCTGCAATAGCCCTGCATGATAATAATCTGCAGAAATATTATTTAACTTCAGCAGGTGTGCTATTTCTTTAGTCCCTTTGCGGTTTCTTGTATAAACAATAGCCGATCCGCCAACTTTATTCAACACATCAAAAAGCTTATTCACTTTGCTGTCTACTTCAAATGCGCTGAACGAAAGATTAGGCTTTTCAAAAGACTGGCGAAAGATGTTACGCTCTTTAAACAAAAGCTTATCGCAAATATCTTCCTGAACCCACGGAGTTGCGGAGGCCGTTAATGCAATAACAGGCACACCAGGAAAAACAGTCCGAAGTTCAGCAATGCGTAAATAAGGTGGCCTGAAATCATAACCCCACTGAGAGATGCAATGTGCTTCGTCAACAGCAATTATATTCAATTTTAGCTCAGCTACATATT
>MWYU01000720.1 GCA_002050375.1 Chitinophagales bacterium 62-2 | reverse complement strand
ATGGTGGTAATAGTTTCTATTATGGGTACAGGACTAAAAATTGATGAACCATTTTCTTTAAAAACATGGTTGGTACCTTTCCGGCTTGTCACAATCACCATGTTACTTTCCATAGCTTGGATTGTTACGGCTACAAATGGTAAAAAATTAATAAAGGTTCGCTTTTATCTTGGCAATATGGATGAGTTAGAGAATTACAACACCGACCCCAACAACAATAAAAGTGCTGCAAGGGCAACCTTCTAAAACTCTATCTCAACTCAAACTTTTTTTATTTAGGCATATAACCAAGGCTTATAATTCGGAAAACTAAAGTCTACAGATCGCTATCTCTTATCATGTAGTATCACCTATCATTCCTGTTTTACATATTCCACCAATAAGTCAGCTTTAGTACCAGGGCACGGTTTCTTACCGATAAAGGCGCCGGTAAATAATTATCGGTATAAACAATAAAAAGATCTGAAGCAGGCTTATACCGCCATTGAAATCTTGTGTTCAGGTTAATATTTTTTTGCTGTTCGTTGTATTGTACAAAAGTGGTAAAGAATAATTTATTTGTCATGGTTACATCTATCCGTGGGCCTATAAGCAAAAAGGTTGTTCTGTTCCATGGAGCAGGTAAATCAATATTATTATAACTCGTGCTTAAGGCGAGATTTACATAAGGTTGAAAACGATAGCCAACATCTGCAGTAAGATTAAGCCGTGTACCATTTGCATAATAACCACCATAACGCGTAGAGAACCCATAAGTAAGTACACTTTGGGGCTTTGAAACAAACTCTGTTCCAAATGAGTTCCATGTATGTTCTGTTCCACGCGCTAAAGTGTCTTTCTTAAAATTGGTAGGATCAAAAGGCTGGAGGAGTTTTACATAGTCGTGAGCAGTCCATACAAAAAAGGTACTTTGGTTACGGAAAGCAGCAGAATAGCCTATAAAACTAAGGTCATCTGTCCGCTTTAAACGCTCGTTGAAATAGGCTGAATACATAAACCTGGGGCCATGACTTAATACCTTACCGCCTTTTGGAAAAAATGTATGACCAATTTGTGGGTTAATCCTTATATATCCCTGTCTCGGCACGTATCCTACCTCGGCATTGTAGTTCTTACCAACATATTCATGCTGCCATAAAAGAAGCCAACTACGACTTGCATATTGAAGGTGACCTGCATGAACATAATCCTTTCCCGACTTGCCGGGAGTAAAAGATTTTAGGAACATAGATTTACCCGTCCATAAATTATTAGATGATGCAAGGTTATATTCCATACCAATGTTGCGGTTATAATCCGAATAAAGAGGTTTGGTGGAGTTAATATCAGGATGATAATTTAAAGATTGTTTATTGATGAAGATCATCCCGATGTTAGACCGTGAAAATACACGCCGCTGCACTGAAGCTACTGTGAAATTTTGCGCAGGCAAACCACTTTCATCTATTTTGCGTGTCTGCATATTCATTGCCCCAATGCGCCAGTCTTTATTGGGCTTACCGCTAACTCTTGCTCCAAAATTTATAGGCACTCCCAGGCCAATACGCCGTGAAAAAAAAGGCCTGATAGATTGATAACCGAAGTTGGCAAACAAGTCGCCGTTCTCTAAAAAGAATTGCCGCCTTTCAGGAAAGAATAATTCGAACCTGTCGAGGTTGGTCACTTGCCTGTCCACTTCAACCTGCGAAAAATCGGGGTTAACTGTAAGGTCTAAATTAAGCGAGGAAGTGAGTGCAATCTTGGCATCTACACCTATGTCTTTACGGTAATCTGCGGGCTTATTATTCTCGTAATTTTTTGACAGCCCACCTAATGCATAGGGAATAATTGAAACGTTAGCTCCCGCCAAAGGCGGAGGCTGATCCCAAACAAGAATGCCTGTATAAGCGAGCGAAGCTGTTGGAAACTGGCGCGGCACCGGCGCCCAGGAACTCTTTTCAGTTGTCTTTAAATCAAGCCTGCTAAAATTTATTCCCCATCGGCTTATGCCTTTTTTATAACGAATGCTTTTAAAGGGGATAGCCATTTCGAGTATCCATTTATCGCTGTAATTCTTTACTTCCGAAACCCATTTGTTATCCCAGTTCAAATCTGCCCTGCCACCTTCGAACAGCGTACCATCCCATTGGGCTCCTGCAGCATTAGCGCCAAAAGTAAATCCATTGGTCTGGTCATCAAAAGGATCCATAAACAGAAGGAAATTATCATTCTTTCCAAAATTGAAATCGCGGCGTAATGACTCAACATAATACGGCCCGGGCAAACCCTGATAACAAGTAGCAATAAGATAAAGATTACGATCATCATAAGTCATACGAACTTCAGTTCGAACCTTTGCATAACTGGTATCCATTGGCAGCACCATAAAAAAATGCGTTGCCACTTCGGCTTCATTCCACACAGGCTCATCCATCACACCATCTACTTTAATGTTAGCCGATGTTTTATGAATATGTAGTTGAACTTCTTCATTCTTTTTTTGAGCGTTGGCTGTAAAACAGCATATAGCAAGAGGAAACAGTAACCATATTTTTTTTAATAAGCAGGTTAGAAAAGTTTTCAAATAGATTTTTATGAAGAAGTGGAAGTAATCGTTTGACTTATGTAAATGTAAAACTATCAATTTATCCTTCATTTCATTGTCCTTTCCATCGTTGTTTCCTATTTATAAGTTTAATTTATAATTCAAATTCCAATGAATAGTTCTCAAATTATAATTAGTATAGCAGGCGTACGATACCGGGTCGTTTTATTATTCAGCTTCCTTTTCTTGCTGATGTATATCCTCAATATGAGGATACTTTCCCGAAAGTCTTTTTATTACCGTTGTTGCTGAAATACCATGAATGAAAATTGAAGCAAGAACAATAAAAGAAACAATTGCCCATAGTTCGGCTCCGTTATTAAATTTTGTTTCGCTGAGCGCAAATGCGAGATAAAAGAATGAACCTATTCCGCGAATACCAAAGAAGCTGATAGCCATTTTTTCGTTTGTATGATATGGAATTTTGATCATAGACAGCAACGCAGTTAAGGGTCGGATAATGAATAAAAAAACCAAACCAAACAGTGCCCAGTTTAATGTAAGCGGCTTCAAAATACCTGACACTACGGCACCTCCTAATAAAAGGAGGACTATAGCAACAAGTATCTTTTCTATCTGGTCTGTAAAGCTGTGAAGCTTTTTATGGTATTTATGGTCCATTTCTGAATTGCGAAGTGTGATGGCAGTTACAAAGACCGCAATGAAACCGTAGCCATGTAACAATTCCGTTACTCCATAAACCAGTAACGTAGTTGCAATGCCTACAAAGCCATCGCGTATCACTACAAAGTTTTTCTTTTCAGGAAGATATATAACCAGGTAGGCAAGAAGTTTGCCCATAGCATATCCGATAAGAACACCTGCAGCAATACGGTATATTAAGTCCATCCAGACCCATGAAAGTAACCTTTCCTGAATCGGGCCGGTTGCTGCCGCAAGCATTACAGCCAACCATGTAAAAGGGAAAGCCATGCCATCATTCATACCTGCTTCAGCTGTTAAAGTGAACCTCGTATTATCTTTATCATCATCTAAAGGTGGACCTACCTGCACATCAGAAGCCAAAACAGGATCGGTTGGTGCTAAAGCAGCCCCCAGTAATATTGCAGTAGCCGGGTTTAAATTAAAGAAGTACCATGCAGCCAAGGCAACAGCAGCTATGGAAAGTAACATGGTGATTGTGACAAGCCGGAAAGGTACCAACCATGTTTTTAAAGAAAATGGTTCATCAATTTTTAGTCCTGTACCCATAATAGAAACTATTACCACCATCTCAGTAAGACGAAGGGTAAATTCAGGGTTTTCTATTGGATTGGCGGCAGGTAGTAAAGGAATAGCTGAAAACAATAAAGCACCTAACAGTACATATATAATTGCATAGGAGATTTTGGTCTTCTCTGTAAGTGAAGGCATCCATGCCATACCAAGCGAAGCAATCCCAATGATAGTAATGCAAATTATATAAGTGCTCATTTTAAAACTTTGAAGCAGAAACGAAAAATAAATTATTCCATATGCCGTCGGCGAATATAACATTGGTAACCAGTAGTAACGAACATGGAAAGCTTACTTCACTTCGCCAGGCAAATGAAAAGCAAATTTTGGTAGTATTTTTATCTTTAATTATAAACTACACTTTAAAAATGAATCCAGTTCCATCTCAACTTGTTATTCGATAATTCAAGAGACGGGGCGGGGAACTTGAACGAATTCAACACACCAAAAGTCAACCTTAGAAATTTGCTTTTAGTGCGTATTTTACTTAGATCAATATCAGGCGCAATATAAAACTGGCGATACCTTTTAATATCCCGTCGGTCTAAAGTTACATTGTCATGTTCATCCTTCCACACATTCACCCTTGCGCCAAACATTCCTTCTGCACCATAACCTCCTGCTATATTTAACCATGCCGGTAAATTGCTATGGGGCAAAAAAGATTTTAGGTTAGCACTAAGCCAGTAAGTCTGGCCGTTATAATCTTTCAGCATTCTTTCCATTGTACTACTGCCATAAATAACATTAGCTCTTTGGTCTAACTGCTGGTTGCCATATTCTTTACGGTGAAACGAAAACTTATAGCGGATACGTTGTTCATTCCACGCCAATTCCTGCGAAACCAACAAGCTGCTTCCAACCATATTAGCAGCAAAGTCGCTCCAACTCCAGCCCCATTGTGCACTGAAACCATCGAGTACTTCAATAAGTGTTTGGTAAGCTGCCCCGCTCATTCCGCCAATCCAAATTCGTTGTTTGCGGCTTAAGCCTGCCCATCTCCACATTTCCATACTGCCATAACTTTCAATATAAGCGGCGTAGGCATGTCCAAACTTGTCTATCTGCTTCCATTCTCTGTTATCATCAAAAGTATGAAAGTTGCTTTGCGGATATTGGCTGTACCAGCTTTTATATAAAGCCGCCATTGATCCTCCGTAGCCTGCAATATTTCCTGCTGCAACCAGTGTTACCCTCTTTTTATTATAAGCATAAGCTTTACCTGAAAAACGATAACCGGTCTCATCGCGGCTAAACTTCCTGTTTTGATTTATTGTGTCTTTGAGGGAAAAGGTGGTATCTGCAACCTCAGTTTTTATACTGTCGGTTGCCTGCTGAGAAAAGGAAGCAACAGAAAATAATACAAAGAGTAAAGCCTGCGAAATTTTTTTCATGATCAGATAATCAAACGTACGCGATTAAAACAGGGACGGTTGTTTTTTACTTCCTTTTAATCATTAAATATTCTTAAACTTGCCTTCGCAAAAATAAGGGGTTGGCTGCTTTGTTGCAGTAACCTCGCTCCCCCTTCCGCGGATACACATCAGATGCTATTGTTGCCGGTGTAGCATACCTCTCCTTTGGAGAGGAACTAAGGATGAGGTGAAAAACGGTTGGTATTATAATTTCAGGAAACTAAAACACAAAGCTTATAATATGGATATTCAGATTGTAGAAAAAGTAAATGTATGGTTGCACGGAAATTACGACGAGACTACAAAAGATGAAGTAAAACGCTTGCAGGGTGGCACATCTGACGAGCTTGCTGAAGCCTTTTACCGTAATCTTGAATTTGGGACCGGAGGCCTTAGAGGTATTATGGGTGTAGGCACCAATCGTATGAATAAATACACAGTAGGTATGGCAACGCAAGGGTTTGCTAACTACCTGAAAAAAGTATATGGCGAGGCTGAAATAAAAGTGGCAATAGCACATGACTGCCGCAATAACAGTCGTTTCTTTGCTGAAACAGTTGCAAATGTTTTCGCTGCAAACGGCATTAAAGTGTACCTCTTCGAAGAACTTCGCCCTACGCCTGAACTGTCTTTTACTATTCGTCGTTTAGGTTGCCAGGGGGGCGTAGTTTGCACTGCATCGCACAACCCAAAAGAATACAATGGGTATAAAGCTTACTGGAATGATGGGGGGCAACTTGTACCACCACATGATAAGAACGTGATCGCCGAAGTTGAAGCAATTACGGGTATAGATGAAGTTTTGTGGAGCGGGGGAGAAAAGAATATTTCAATGCTGGGTAAGGGTATGGACGAAGCTTACATTGATATGGTTAAAAGCCTGAGCGTTTACCCCGAAGTGATTGAGCAACAAAAAGATCTGAAGA
Source organism: Chitinophagales bacterium 62-2 (assembly GCA_002050375.1). Taxonomy (GTDB): domain Bacteria; phylum Bacteroidota; class Bacteroidia; order Chitinophagales; family Chitinophagaceae; genus Segetibacter. The sequence continues at coordinate 13,769 of MWYU01000720.1, read as the reverse complement.
TTGTCTATACTTCTATTCACGGTACAGGTATTACACTGGTGCCACAGGTTTTAGAACGTTTCGGGTTTACCAACGTGACGATAGTAGAAGAGCAGGCAACCCCTGATGGAAATTTTCCCACGGTTGTATATCCAAACCCTGAAGAGAGTGAGGCCATGAGCATTGGTTTACGCAAAGCAAAAGAGCTTGATGCTGATATTCTGCTCGGCACCGATCCCGACAGCGACAGGGTGGGCATAGGCATTAAGGATATTAACGGCAACTGGATTTTAATGAATGGCAATCAAACCGCTGTTCTGGCTTTTAATTATGTGATCGAAGCACGTAAAACAAAGGGGATAGCACAACCTAACGATATGGTAGTTAAAACCATCGTTACCACAGAAATGATTGATAAGATTGCTGCGACAAATGGTGTTAACTGTTACAGTGTGCTTACAGGCTTTAAATGGATTGCCGAATTGATAAAAGAGAAAGAAGGTGTCGAAAATTATACAGTAGGAGGTGAGGAAAGTTATGGTTTAATGATAGGGGATAAGGTGAGAGATAAAGATGCGATTTCGGCAGTAGCACTGCTGTGCGAAATGGCTGCATTCGAAAAAAATAAGGGCAGAAGTTTATATGAGAAGCTGATAGACCTTTATGCGCAATACGGATTCTATAAAGAAAACCTCATCTCGATCACAAAAAAAGGAATGCGGGGCCAGGACGAGATTGCTGAAATGATGCAGGGCTATCGCGAAAATCCTCCTGCAACCATTAATGGTTCGGCTGTTGTGCGTTTGCTTGATTACCAAACGCAGGTTGGCAAAAACCTGCAGGAAGGAAATGTTTGGGATATTAAATTACCCAAAAGCAATGTGTTGCAATTTGTATTGGAAGATGGTTCAAAAATTTCAGCAAGGCCAAGTGGCACCGAACCTAAAATCAAATTTTATTTTAGCGTAAATACAACTTTGGCAAGCGCAGATAAGTTCGAAGAAGCTGAAAGAATTTTAGATGAAAAGATTAAGGCAATTATTACAGATATGAAACTGAAGTAATAGTTTCTAATGAATGCTTAGAAAGGGTGTTGTATTTACAACCCCTTTTTTTGTTAATACAAGTAAAGTGCTATCCTTCGTTAATTCTGCAACTAAAATATCTTTATTGTTCACACTTTACAAAAATGAAATGTAAAGCTTATGCCTGTCACTACCATTGATTAATTTGCAGTCAATGAAAGGTTCGGTTGATACATACCAACACAAAGGTTTGCGTAAACAGCTGGTAAACAAGCTTCGCGACAAAGGCATAACAGATGAAAATATTTTAACTGCTATCAATAATATACCGAGGCACTTTTTTCTTGATTCTGCTTTTGATAAAATAGCTTATGAAGACCGGGCCTTTCCTATCGAAGAAGGTCAGACCATCTCGCAACCTTATACAGTTGCATATCAAACCGAATTGCTGGAAGTTAAGCCATACGAAAAAATATTGGAAATAGGTACGGGCAGCGTTTACCAGGCATCGGTTCTTGCCGAAATGAAAGCAAAGGTCTACACTATTGAACGACAAAAAAAATTGTTCGAGATCAATAGGAATTTTGTATTTAAAGGCAGGTACCCGAACATTAAATTTTTTTATGGTGATGGATTTGAAGGTTTGCCTACTTATGCCCCTTTCGATAAAGTAATTATTACGGCTGCTGCTCCATACATTCCCCCCAAACTTATTGAACAATTAAAGATAGGGGGCAAAATGGTTGTTCCTCTTGATTTGGGCCCTGTTCAACAAATGCTAAGAATAACTAAACTTGCAGACGGAACTTACGCGGAAGAAAGATTCGACAACTTCTCTTTTGTACCCATGCTCGAAGGGAAGAACGGGCATTAGAGAATGATTAAGTTAAAGAGGTGATTCCTATTCAAGCGTTTTACTGTTTTGATCTTCGAGAGACTGACGATATTGAATACAACCTTTCATGAATTCTGACCACTCAGGAACAGAAATTTTTGGATTTGTTTTTTCAGGAAGAAGTGACCAAAGTTTGGGATGATGCCAACATAAATCCTGACCCGTACTGTCCCGGTGTTCACGTATTCCCATTCGTAGTTTTTTTATTTCTTCTATAAGCTGGTCTTTGCTCATTAATTGTAGTTCTTCGTCCATTATGATAAGTTTTATTTATTCAAAACCTACTAATCGTTTATTAAACGCTGCTGTAAGAAACTTAGCAATAAATATCAGCAACGTCTATTCTATTGGTAAGTTGTAGTACCTGTTTTAAAGGTAGCGTAACAATAAGCTGATATACTTGCTTTACTATGCTGCAGGTTTATTGCGCGGACAATTGTTTCTATTTGAAATTGTGAAAACAAAAGCCGCCCCAATGATAGTATCGGGACGGCTCTTCTTAATTCAAAACTTAAAAATTTATTGGGCTATCATATCATTAGATTCTTCGCCTCCTCTGGTGCTTTTTCTCTTAAATAGGTTTGGATCAAATTTACCGAAACGCCAGTTCAAGTTAAAACGAACAATTTGGGGATCGCGTTGGCGCCTGGAATTCTGAATAAGAATAGGCGTTACAGAATAAGTGCTATAGAACTGCGTTCTAAAAATGTCGTTTATGCTGAGTGTAGTCGAAATTGTGTTACCGCCTTTTAATGTAAAGTCTTTTCTCAACCCGGCATCAAGCGAATAACGTGGATTGATGTATCCCTGAGCAGTACCTACAAAACCGCCACCCCACGATCCGCCGCTATGACCCCCACGGCTTCCGCCTCCACGGCCACCTTCAGAAGGCAGCACTGTTCGTGCAAAATAGTCTCCTGATATTTGCAGGGATAAATTCTTTACTATTTTAATAGTGTTATTCCACTTGGCAAACCAGCTTGTTCTTTGGTTTTTGTAATCGGCTGTTTTACCTGTAGGGTCTGTAACATTAATAGTTGAATTAAATAAATTCACATTCAATGTCATATCCCACCATTTAGCTATGGGCATTCTGTTAGTTAATTCAATACCATAAGTCATGCTGTTGTTAGCATTTATGTATGTATTAATAGGAATGCTGTCGGTATTTGAATATACCTTGGATGGATCGGGGTTTAGCCCTAAATATTGAAACCGGGTAATAAGGTTGGTATTGTATTTAAAGAAAGTGCTTGCCAGAAAGTTGGCGGCCTGTTTATAGCTATTGTTGTACGAAAGTTCAAAAGAATTCGTGAATTCGGGCTTTAAGCCTGCATTTCCAATACTCACGTTTTGTGGGTCGGAGTAATCGTAAAACGGTAATAACTGGAAGAAGTTCGGCCGGTTAATCCTTCTCGAATAATTTACCTGGATGTCCTGTTTATCAGATAATTTATAAGTAGTGAAAATACTTGGGAAAAGTGATAAAGGATATTTTACGCTAAAAGAAGAATCGTTCCTTAAAGTAACATTGTTTTTTAAGATAGTGCCTGTATAATCAGAACTTTCCAACCTTAAACCAAACTGGTAACTCCACTTGTTAACCTTTAAGCTATAAGTACCATAAGCTGCATAAACTTTATCAGTATACTTATAATTACTGCTTATACGCGGGCTAAAAACATACGTACCGGAATTAGTTGCGAAAAATTGATTGTTCTCTGACTTTACGTCACGAATGGAAGCTCTTAATCCTGCTTCAAATTTTGTGTTTTCAGTAATAGGGTTTTCATAATCTGTTTGAATAGTCAGGTTTTTAGAATTGCCCAACCCTAAAGATTGTTGAGAAACCGGTGAATACTTCGGACTGCTTGTAGCGCTTAAGAAAGTGTTTGTATTAATGAATGAAATGTTATCGTTTTTACTTGCGTTATAATTTACATCAGCACTTATATCATGACCACTTTTTGCAAAGTTGTGTCTGAAACTTAATTGTGAACCAACGTTTTCAAAGTTTGAATTTGAATTATTATTAAGCTTGTTAAATGTAGGTTCCGTTTTAATAGAGTCTATACGTTGCTGATCTTCATTCTTAAAATTTCCCTTGTGATAGTTAAGGGCAACAGTAAGTGTATTTCTAATGTCAATAAAGTAATCAAAACCACCTCTTATAAAAGAAAAGTGTCCATTAGAATAAGGCCTGCTGCTCTGTAAAATTTTTAATGGACTATTTAGAAAAGTACGGTCAGTAGTTGAAGTTGATCTTGATTTTCGTTGATTGAAACTGGCACTTCCAAAAAAGTTTATTTTGTTCTGCCGCAAATTGAAGTCAACTCCCGCATTTACTGCTCCACGTGTATCTACTCCTGTACGAACAGAGCCGTTATAACCGGTTTTTTTATTTTTCTTTAAAACAATATTTAAGATACCTGCATTACCACCCGATGCATCAAATTTAGCCGAAGGGTTTGTAATTAATTCAACCCTGTCGATGATGTCTGCAGGAATTTGGTCCATTGTTAAGGTAGTTGGTCTGCCATCCACAAAAAGCTGCGGCGTCGAATTTCGCATTGTTACGTTTCCATCAATATCTACACTAAGCGATGGAATGCTTTTCATTACTTCAGTTGCAGTTTGACCGGCGCTTGTCAGGTTTCTGTCAACATTAAAGATTTTGCGGTCAACACCCATTTCAAACAATTGCCTTGTAGTGGTTACTGTCACGTTACCGAGGTTTGCACTTTCCACCTCAAGTCTGATATTTCCAAGGTCTTTATCAACCATGCTCATCATATTCATTCCTGCAGATCCACCTTCGGCTGGTCTTTTTATATTAAATGATACAGGTTGTTCATACGTTTTAAAACCTATGGCCGATATCTTTAATGTTAACTGGCCAAAAACAGGCATGCTCTCTAAACTAAAGTCTCCGTTTGTTTCAGATATTACTGTTTTTAGTACTTTCTGTGCAGCAGTTCTTTGAGAACGTCTGGTTGTACCGGTTGTGTTTTGGGTAGCTTTTATACGAGCGGTGTCCGTGGAAATTTTTGTTTGTGCTGTAGGATTTGCACGGGTTGTATCAGTTGGGGTAGTGTTTTGGTTAGCAGTATTCATACTACCAGAAATGGCACGGCTTGAATCGGACGGGATCGTATTTGTACCTGTTGTATTTGAAGAGGTTGTAGTAGTACCTGATGTATTTGCAGAGGTTGTGTTTGTATCGGTTGCATTACCGGGGGAAGTATCACGTGATATAGTGGTTACGGAAGCAACACTCGCAGGATTAGTGTTTGTGGTTGCTGTACTTGTGCCAGCCGAATTTACAGAAGTTGTATCCTTAGGAGTTGTAATTGAAGAAATTGGAGTTGTGTTTGAAGGATTTATATTTTTCGGGGCTGTATCAGCAGTGAGGATACTTGTGTTATTTGTATTAAAAGAAGTTGTATCCCGGCGGCTTGTTGCAGCAGAATTTGTATTGGCATTTGCTGTATCATTAAGTGTTTCAGTGGGGCGGCTTAAACCCTGACGTGTTGCACCTGTTTGTGTTGTATCCCTTTGGGTTACGAGAATTTGTACTGACGCTCCATCAATTCCCCTGTTAGTTTTGCTGTCTATTACCTTACCATAAAAATGTCCCACGTTCATATTCCCGCCCGTGCCTCTTTGTCCTCCGCCAGGTCTTCCGCCCGGCATTTGAGCAAATAATTGTACTGAGGACACGGCTAATAAAGCCAATAAAAATAATCTCATTTGTGTGCATTTATAATGTTCAAAGGTGATTTAGCTATTTCAACTTTGGTAAATAATAATGATGAACGGTAATACCTTCTATTCCGTTGGGTGAAGTAAAAGAAATTGAAGCATTTATTCAACGTGTGACAAGAGTAATAAGAACTTGTATCACACCAATAATAAACCCTGCGACAGCCCCGAGAATTTTTATAAATCTAAACTCTGCCCACATAATATTATTGAAAATCTCTTCCAGCCTGTTCAAGGAAAAAGCAGATAGCTTAGCAACAACAATGTTTTCAAGATTAAGTTCATGTTGTAAGGTGTTTAAATATTGCTTCATCATTTCAGGCAATAACTCTTCCAGTTCTTTCAAAAACACTTCTTTTACCTGGCCAATTGTTTTATCTCCAATCAGCATACCTAACATTGGGATTTTTGCAGTTAGTTTCTCGCGTAAAAAAGTGTCTATGTGGGTTTCGAGTAGTGGCAGTAATTTTTGAAAAATGTCAGGGCTGACAAGTTTTTGTTCAATTTCCTCAAACGATAACAATTCACTGCTTACAACTTTACCCAATTTACTTGCAAATTGCTGTTGTCGCTTAGGAAAGATGCCTTGAAAAGTAATGCCTAAAATTTTTATTGGGTGGCGGGGATGAAACAGAATTTTTAGGGCGGTCAGGTTAACGACCCAACCGATAAATGCAGATATAAGAGGAATGAAGACCAACCACCAGTTCATGTACATTATCTTTTTAAATAAAAAAACCCTGTTACAGTTGCAACAAGGTTGAGAATTTTTTTGGGAGACCGATGGGTTTCGAACCCACGGCCTTCAGAATCACAATCTGACGCTCTAACCAACTGAGCTACGATCTCCGTTTTCTACAGCGGTAAAAATAGAAAAAAAAACGCGTATAAGTACATTATGTAATTGCATTAAAGTAATTTGTTTACCGGTTTTATAGGATAGGGTTTAAAAAATATTTTTTAAGAATAAGCCTGCTATAATTACTTTTTCTTCCGCTTTAATTTTTAGTTGTAATTTATACACATAAAAGATTTGGGTAAATAAAATACATTGGGATAAAACCTTTGTTAAGATGAACCCGTAAACTATTTGAGTATTGTTTTTGCTTTATTTTTGAATCGAATGAAAAAAATATTTCAATTTATGCTAAATAAAAGGGTGCTTCCCATAGTACTGGTTGTTTTAATCCTAAGTGTATTTTGGGCCTTTCAATCGCATGGAGAGGACGGTAAATCAATAACAAACCAGCAACGGATATTAACAAGTTTAGGAGGTATTATCGAACAAAATCATTATAGCCCTAAGCCGATTAATGACAATTTTTCCAAAGATATTTTTAAAAAGTTCTTAGGATCAGTCGACCCCGATAAGAATATTTTTTTACAATCAGATATTAGCGCTTTAAAGAAATATGAAACGGCTTTAGACGATGAAATTCATGGAGCGCCGATTCAATTTCTTCCTGCGGTAAACCAGGTATATGCCCAGCGTACACAGGAAGTCGCATTGCTGTATAAAGACATCTTATCTAAACCATTTGACTATTCTACTGACGAAGAAATCGTTACAGACTCTAAGAAACTTAATTTTTCTGCAACCGAAGTGGGGCGTAAAGAGATGTGGAAGAAAAAATTGAAATATCTCGCTCTTGAAAGGTACAGTGATCTGCTTGATCAGCGTGATAAGAATAAAGACAAAAAGGATTTTGTAACTAAAACGAATGCAGAGCTTGAAAAAGAAGCGAGGGAAAAGGTGGGTAAAATAATGGACAAAAACTTTGAGAAGTTAAAGTATAGGTTTACTGATGATGAACGATTTAATCTTTTTATCAACACCATTACTGCTTATATGGATCCGCATTCAGATTATTTTCCACCGGTAGAAAAGCGTTCTTTTGATGAACAGATGAGTGGAAGGTTTTATGGAATTGGCGCATCACTTAAAGACGAAGAAGGAAGTATAAAGATTGGAACATTGCTTACAGGTAGTCCTGCCTGGAAGAGCGGGGAAATTCAAGCAGGTGATATTGTTGTGAAAGTAGCTCAGGGCAAAGCTGAGCCGGTAGAATTAACAGGTTTGGATGTAGAAGATGCAGTAAAGATCATCCGCGGAACGAAGGGAACAGAGGTAAGGCTCACAATGAAAAAACAGGATGGTACACTTAAAGTGGTGTCCCTGATACGCGACGAAATTGTGCAGGATGAAGTGTATGTAAGAAGTGCTATTGTCAACAATAAAGAAAAGATAGGATATATATATTTACCTGATTTTTACGCTGACTATGAAAAGTCGAATGGTGCCCGAAGTGCAGTAGATGTTGCAAGAGAAGTTCAAAAGTTAAAAGCTGAAGGGGTAGATGGAATTGTTATCGACTTAAGAAATAATGGAGGTGGATATTTATCGGAGGTAGTTCAAATGGTGGGTTTATTTATTCCTGATGGGCCAATTGTACAGGTTAAAGATAAAGAAGGTAGGCCAACAGTTTTACGGGATAACGACAAGTCCGTTTTATATACAGGTCCTTTAGCCGTAATGATCAATGAGTTCAGCGCTTCAGCATCTGAAATTTTCGCTGCTGCTATCCAGGATTATGGCCGGGGTATTATTCTCGGTAGTTCTTCTACTTATGGTAAAGGCACTGTTCAGCGGGCTATTCCTTTTGGCCGGCCACTCGATCTTTTTAGTGGTCGTACCGAGTTTGGAGCAATCAAATTGACTCTTCAAAAATTTTACAGAATTAACGGTGGATCAACACAACTAAGAGGCGTTACTCCGGATGTAATTATACCTGATGAATATGAATTCCTGAAGTTTAGGGAGAAAGATAGTGAGAATGCTATGCCTTGGGATGAGATACAAAAATCCGACTTTACCAAATGGAAAACTGAGTACAATTTGAATGAAATAAAAGCAGCGAGCGAGCAAAGAATTAAGAACAACCAGAATTTTAGTACCATACTTAATAATGCAAAATGGCTTGGTCAGCAAAATGATAAAACGTATAGCTTAAATCTCGATAAATTTAAACAGGAACAAAAAATAATACGGGCAACTGTTAAACAAACAGATAGTCTTGAAAAGGCACCTGTTGAAACAGCCTTCGAAGGATTAAAGGCAGATGAAGCTAAATATAACAATGTTGATAAGGAGAAAGGAGAGCGATATAAAACCTGGCTAAAAAATTTGCGTAAGGATATTTATGTTGGCGAAGCAACAAACGTTGTTAAAGATATGATTGAGAAAAGTCCGGCATTAGCGAGGCAGTTGAATTAATTAAGCTCGATAATAATATAGAAAGGCATTCTGTTACGGGATGCTTTTTTATTTGTAGCGCCTAAATACTTCCTTCTAACCTATTGCTGAAATTGGAGTAAAATAACGAGTTCGTAAATTTGCACTAAAATCTGACTATGTCAACCGCAAAATATTGGTATGCTATCTATACAAAACCGCGCTGGGAAAAAAAAGTGAACACGGTTTTAGAACGCAAAGGTGTTGAGGTTTGGTGTCCGCTTCAAAAGGTGCGAAAACAGTGGAGCGACAGAAAAAAGATAGTTGAGGAGCCGTTGTTTAAATCGTATGTATTTGTACGTATTAATAATACAGAGCGAACAAATGTTCTAATGACGGATGGTGTATTAAACTTTGTTTATTATGTGGGTAAACCGGCTATTATTCGTGACGAGGAAATTGAAGTGATAAAAAAGTATTTATCTGAGGAACAAGCCACCATTTCCATACAGTCTTTAAACTCTTTAGATGAGAATACCAGGATAAAAGTGAATCATGGTATTTTCATGGACTCCACTGGTACTGTTGTAAAAGGAGGAAAGAAAAAAGTTTACGTAAAATTGCAAAGTCTTGAACAGGTATTGATCGTAGAATTTCCGCTTGAACATGTAACTCCGCTTTATTAATATCTTGCATCTCCCAGCTCTTGCACAAATGTTGGGAGATGCTTTAGCTTACGGAACGAATAATTTGTAAATGAAAGGCAACTTATCTTCTATCTTTCCGTAAATAGGTTTGAGTACTTATTTTTCCCGTTATCCATCTTTCGAGCATGAGAAAATATTTACAGGTTCAATATAAATCTTCGGAAAAGATCAGCAACCTGCTATGCAAAAAATAAAGTTTGCCATAATTGGGTGTGGTCGAATTGCTCAAAGGCATGCTGAACATATTAATAACAATGGATTGTTGCTGGCTGTCTGCGACACTGTTTGGGAAAAGGCGGAAGCTTTAGCTGCCCGGTATACCGCAAGGGCATACCAAAGTATTGCTGATCTTCTTAAAAATGAAAATGAGATAGATGTTGTTTCTATTTGTTCACCAAACGGCTTACATGCTGTGCATACTATACAGTGTTTAAGAGCAGGTTGCCATGTACTTTGCGAAAAACCTCTGGCTATAAATGTATCAGATTGCCACGAAATGATCAGGGAAGCTGAAAAGGGAAACAAAAGATTATTTACCATAAAGCAAAATCGTTTTAATCCACCGGTTGCTGCAGTTAAGGATGCTTTAGAAAAAGGGATATTAGGAAAAGTATATAGCATTCAGCTAAACTGTTTTTGGAACCGTAACCCTGACTATTACGAAAATTCGTGGAAAGGAACGGCCGATCTTGATGGAGGAACTTTATTTACCCAGTTTAGTCATTTTATCGATCTTTTATATTGGATGATTGGCGATGTAAAAAGGGTTTATGCGTTAATGGGAAATTTTGCTCATAAAGGGATCATTGATTTTGAAGATACAGGAACAGTTATCTTAGAATTTTTGAATGGCGCTATAGGAACCATTAATTATACGGTTAACAGTTATAATAAAAACATGGAAGGTTCTTTAACGCTGTTTTGCGAAAAAGGAACAGTAAAAATCGGGGGTCAATACTTAAATGAGTTAGAATACCAAAACATAGAAGGCTTTGAGTTTAAAGATTTGCCACCGGGGAATAAAGCGAATAATTATGGTAATTACGAAGGTTCAATGTCAAACCACAATAAAGTATATGAAAACGTTATCGATGTTTTAGTGAATGGTAGTTCTATTTCCACTAATGCCTTCCAGGGATTGAAAACAGTGGAAATAATCAGCAGAATATATGAATCTTCAAAACAGCTCCGTGAAAAAATGTAACCAGGTAAGATGAAACAAGTAGCTATATCAGGTTCTGTCGGGATCAACAAAAACATTAACTAATGAAACATATTACGTTGCACATAGGTATTAGAAACGTTGATTTTGGAGAAAATGTTACCGTTATTGAACCTTCTAATATTTATGGATGCAAGATTGGGAGTAATACATTTATTGGTCCGTTTGTAGAAATTCAAAAGGGTGTAGTCATAGGAAAAAAATGCAAAATTCAAAGTCATTCTTTTATTTGCGAATTAGTAACTATTGGCAATAATTGTTTTGTTGGCCATGGAGTTATGTTTGTAAACGACCTTTTTGCTACAGGTGGCCCTGCCATGGAAAACAAAGAATTATGGAGGTCAACTAATATAGGTAACAACGTTTCAATTGGAAGCAGTGCTACTATTTTGCCGGTTAATATATGCGACGATGTAGTAATTGGCGCCGGTGCGGTGGTAACAAAAAATATTGACGAACCAGGGATATATGCAGGAAACCCGGCAAGGCTTTTAAGAGTGTTCGACCTAAAGAAATAAGATTGTATGATTGTGCCATTTGTTGATCTTCAAGCTCAATATAAATCCATTAAAGATGAGATAGATAGTGCAATTGCAACTGTAATTAGCGAAACAGCTTTCATTGGGGGCAAACACGTAAATGATTTTGAAAGAAGATTTGCCGAACTCTACGAAGTGAAACATTGCATTAGTTGCGCCAATGGAACAGACAGCTTATACATAGTAATGAAGATGCTGGGAATTGGAACAGGTGACGAAGTCATTACTCCTGCTAACACCTGGATATCAGCTTCTGAAACAATTAGTCAAACAGGTGCAACCCCTGTATTTGTTGACATTGATCCGTCATATCACACCCTTGATGAAAGCCTTTTAACGAATAAAATAACTTCCCGCACCAGGGCTATTATTCCTGTTCACTTACACGGGCAGATGTGTGAGATGGATACTATTCTTGGAATGGCTTCAAAGTATAATATTGCTGTAATTGAAGATTGTGCACAATCTCATTTTTCTGCTTATAAAGGCAAACGTGCAGGCATAATGGGAATAGCAGGTTCCTTTAGTTTTTATCCAAGTAAAAACCTCGGCGCGTACGGCGATGCAGGTTGCATCATAACCAATGATGATGCACTTGCAGAACAATGTAAACGCTTCGCACGGCATGGGGCATTGGTAAAACACCTTCACACAATAGAAGGTATAAACAGCAGGATGGATGGATTGCAAGCAGCAATTCTTTCTGCCAAACTTCCATATATACTGCAGTGGACAGAAAAGCGGCAAGCCAATGCACAATACTATAATAAGATATTGTCTTCCATTCCACAAATTACCATTCCTTTAGTACGGCCTGAGACTAATCATACCTATCATTTGTATATATTGAGAGCGGAGAGGCGGGATGAACTTGCTGAATTTTTAAAATTAAAAGGGATAGAAACTTCGGTTCATTATCCAATTCCTTTGCCTTTTTTGGAGGCATACAAATATCTTGGTCATCAACCCGGGGACTTTCCTGTATCCCATCGTTATTCTCTTCAAATTTTATCCTTACCTATGTATCCCGAACTAACTGAAGAAATGATGGATTTTGTTTGCGCCGCCATCAGGGCTTTTTATTCGTGATACTGCTATTAAAGAAATATCGGTCGCAACTTTTTCAAGGCACAAATAGTTGGATTAACTTACACGGCGGAATATAATTACTACATGTTTGATTTTTTATTTAAGACGGCGAAAGTAGAACCTGATTTATCTTTTTTAGCTGTTGATATGCATTCGCATCTTTTACCAGGCCTCGATGACGGACTTAAAGAGGTGGAGAAGTCAGTTGAATTTATTAAAGAGTTGCAGAAACTTGGTTACCAAAAGTTGATCTGCACGCCACATATTCTATCAGATCTCTATGCCAATAACCGCGAGACTATCCTGCCAAAATTAGCTTTGGTAAAACAAGCTTTAGCTGATGCCGGAGTAAATATTAAAATAGATGCTGCTGCTGAATATATGATTGACCCTGAGTTTGCAGACATTGTAGGCAAGGCTAAAAAAGAAGACTTCTTAACTTTTCCCGGGGATTATATTCTTGTAGAAATGTCGTACCTGGCACCGACGCCAGTATTTGAGCAAACCATTTTCAACTTAACAATGCTTGGGTTACGGCCTATATTAGCACATCCCGAACGCTATAGTTATTATCATTCAAACTTCGAGCGATACGAGCGGTTTAAAGATCTTGGGTGCAAGCTGCAGGTAAATTTATTATCACTTTCCGGCGGTTATGGACCAGGCGTGAAGAAAACAGCAGAGAAATTATTTAAAAACGAAATGGTTGATTTTCTTGGCACAGACATGCATCACGAGAGGCATTTGAATATGCTTAAGGATTTAGCCACGAAAAAAGAATTTTACGCTTTAGTAAAGGATGCTGAATTAAAAAATAAAGAGCTGTTAAGTTGAGCGGTAAGATTGGGAAGAAGTGTGCTTTTTATTTCTGGTTATTATTACACACTAACCCATGCTATTATAAAACCGATTTCCAGAAGCCATCCAGCAAATAAATTTTTGAAATTACGTTGTTCAGGGAATAAAAATCAATGCCTGCCAAACCTATTCAACCGCGATTGCAAGAAGAATGACAGGCTTTGATTGTTCTTTACTCTTAACGGCGAACAGTAAGCTTAAAGAAATTACAACAATAAGAACACTCACTGTTTTTACGAGCCATATATCTGTTTTGGGGCCTGTTTACAATCGTGAAAGAACGAATATTTATTAGAGCCCACACACCCGTTATCAGCCAGTATAAACCTTGTATCAATAATAAGTAGGAAACGGGTGTCACTGATTTTTGTTTAATTATGGCTTTAGTACACACTTAACACAATCATCTTTTTTATCATTAAATATTTCATAAGCATGCGCAGCCTCACTTAATGGCAGCC
>MWYU01000282.1 GCA_002050375.1 Chitinophagales bacterium 62-2 | reverse complement strand
TGTAAGGGCTGCAGCACTTGGGTTAACTGATGCAAGGTATAATACATCTATGGCTCTTCAGAATATTCCTAACATGGATGGTTTCCCTAACGGAAGAAGACTGGAAGATGATGTTACGACAATTGAATTGCAAGCTGTGGGTGGTATTATACTTTCTGTACTTGGCCTATGGTATGATGACTTTACTACAGGTGGTAATCCTGTAACACCGCAACTTATGCGTACGCTTGGTTTCAATGCCGGTGTAACTACCAACGATACTACATTTAAAACTGTATTTCCTTTCGTTCAAGGACCTTGGAGAGGGTTTACAGGACCACAATATGTAGGACCTAAGAGTGCTCAAACCTTACCTGTTACTTTCGTAAAATTTACTGCTGATAAAACAGGTCAAAAAGTTCTTCTTCGCTGGCAGGTAGCTAATGAAGTTAACGTTTCACGTTATGAGGTTGAACAGAGCGTTGATGGATTAAGATACCAAAAGATAGGAACAGTTTCAGCAGGTGCTAATTCAAATAGTTATGAGTTAACAGATGCAAATCCTTCTCTCTCTAAATCGAACCTTTACCGTATTAAGCAAGTTGATAAAGACGGCAAGGTTTCTTATACAGATATAAGGATGGTTAAATTTGGAGCTACTAATATTATCACGGTAACGCCAAATCCTGCTATTAATTTCATAAGAGTATTCTCAAGTCAAACTCCTTTACAGATTTCCCTATTCGATCAGGGTGGTAAAAAGGTAATGTCACAGATGCTTATTAATGGAACAGGTCAATTCAATATTTCATCTCTTGCTAAAGGTGTTTACACTGTAGTAGCTATAAGCGATGGAGTTAGAGTAGAGACCAAAAAAATTGTAAAGCAATAATTTAAGGATCTTTCTTAGTGCTTCTACATAGGTTTTAAATTCATATACCCGGTTATGCAAATGACCGGGTATATTTTATATAACTATTAACCTTTAAACAACTTACAGTTTTGCACAATTGCTGAAACAGGTTTAACAATATTGATCAACATCGGCAGTTTGTTCAAACATTCAGAAGTTATTGTTGTAATGGCATTATACTCTTCTAAAATTTTCATTAGATTATGTATTTTTAGGCAATTGCAGAAATGTAAAAAACAAATTATAGTTTCAATCCGCTAAACCTTCTAAAAGTTCGAACATTAGCCTGCCTTTTTAATAAATTGTATTGAACGCAAATTTTAATTGAATGAAAAAGAGTCGTATTTATCTTGTTTGTATTATATTATTTGTTGCAGCAGTTGCCGTAATAATTTTTAACTATAGCAGGAAAGAAAAAGAAAATGAGAATAGAACATATAGTTTACTTCCGCGCAAAGGCCAGGGTGCTAATACCGGGGAATGGAAACTTGCAAAGAAGCAAACGGATAGCTTATTGGCAATTATTAAAGAAGATCCTACTGATACCAAATCTAATCTAAGGCTGGCTTCGTTGTATATCCAGGAAGCCCGTGTGACGGGTAATTATAAGTATTACGACATCGCTGCAATGAAGCATGTAAATAATATTTTAAAAAGCGAGCCCAATAATTTTACTGCTTTGGTTTTTAAGTCTTTAATATACTTATCGCAACATCATTTTGCTGAAGGTTTGGCAACCGCTGAAAAGGCAAGGCAAATAAATCCGTATAACAATTATGTATACGGATTGCTGGTAGACGGGAATGTTGAAATGGGAAACTATGACTCTGCTGTAGCATATGCTGATAAGATGGTCGCTATCCGTCCGGACCTCACATCTTATTCCCGGGTATCGTATTTAAGGGAAATTTTTGGAGATTATAAAGGTGCAATACAAGCGATGAAAATGGCTGCTGAAGCCGGAGGCCAGGGTGATGAGCATACTGAATGGACAAGGGTGCAGTTAGCCGGTTTGTATGAGAAAACAGGAGACTTTAAAACTGCAGATTCGCTTTATCAGTCTTCATTATTTCTCAGGCCAAATTATCCGTATGCAATAGCAGGTTTGGCACGGGTAGCCCTGGCAGGTAATGATTATAATAAAGCTATAGCTTTTTACCAAAAAGCAGATTCGCTCATTACCGATAACTCAATAGAAGAGGAGTTGGTAGATGCTTATCGTTTAGCGGGACAAGATAAAAAAGCAGATGAAACTGCAAAAAAAGTTATTAAAGAACTATCAGAAGATGCAGAAGCTGCAAATACGGATGAAAGCCTGGGTCACTATGCCGACCGGGAACTTGCATACGCTTATCTTAAAGTCAATAATAAAGACAAAGCTTTGGAACATGCTTTGGGTGAGTATAACCGTCGCCCTCAAAATATTGATGTGAACGAAACAGTAGCCTGGGTATATTATAACAGGGGCGAATATGCTAAAGCTTTGCCTTATGTAAAAGCTGCTTTAAAAACAAATTCTAAAAATCCTGTTTTACTTAGCCGCGCAGGTTTAATATATTATAAAGCCGGCGACAAGGAAATGGCTAAAACCCTCTTGCAGCAAGTACCGCAAACGAATGCTTATGTTAGCCATGACTTAAAAGCAGAAACTTTACAGGCAAGACAGGATCTGCTGCTTACCAGCATCCAATAATTAATTAATCCTGAACTATAATGGCCAAGCATAAACGTAAGTTTTGGCACGTTACTATCGCGCTGTTTTTATTTATCAGTATCACCAGCCCCATACTTGCCCATACAATAAACTATGCATTAGAAAAAGCTCCAACGCAAGATGTAGTTTGGTATTATTTAAAATTAGGGTTCACTCATATCATTCCCGAAGGCTTCGATCACATTTTGTTTGTTGCAGGACTTTGTTTGCTAAGCAATAAAATTAAAGTTATTCTGTGGCAGGCAACAGCTTTCACGGTCGCTCATTCTATTACGCTTGCTTTAAGTATGAAGAGTATTATTGTTGCACCAAGTGCAGTTGTCGAACCAATTATTGCGTTGTCAATTTTGTTTGTAGCTATAGAAAACTTACTCCTTACAGAATTAAAACCCTGGAGAATTATTTTAGTATTTGTATTTGGATTAATACATGGAATGGGCTTTGCCAGTTCGTTAAACGAAATTGGTTTACCGCGAAACAAGTTTGCTACTTCCATTCTTTCCTTTAATGCGGGTGTTGAGTTAGGGCAGGTCGCTGTAATCCTTGCCATGTTTTTATTGCTTGTTGTACCGTTTGGTAAAAGAACAGATTACAGAAAGAAGATTGTATTCCCATTGTCTATACTTATAGCATTAATAGC
>MWYU01000473.1 GCA_002050375.1 Chitinophagales bacterium 62-2 | reverse complement strand
TGTTCCTGAAAATAATTTTACACTTCAAAGCAAAGATGTAATAACAATTACTATTGAACACATTGGTACATTAGTGAATATAGTAGAATAAACAGGAAGTTGCAGGAGGGTTAGCCTTAAAAGTTTTTACAGCAGAGGTTTAAAAGGTTCTTCCAACGAACTTTATAAGTATTTCAAAAGATTGTTGTAAGGAGCTGTAATTCACCCTCTTTTAATTTAAGTAAGATCTTTGATTATTTTTAAAAACAATTATATGTTGATAGAAGGAACAAACTATATCGGATATTCAACAAGTGCCAGGGGCAGCGAAAAGTTCCAGGCCTTTTCTCCTTCAGGTAATTCATTTTTACCGGGAGATTTTACTTATGCTACTAACGAAGAATTTGAATTAACAGTTGCTTTAGCTGAAAAAGCTTTTGCTAATTACAAGGAGATTTCTGCTAAGGAGAAGGCTATATTTCTGGAAGCAATTGCAGAAGAGATTATGGCATTAGGCGATGCGCTGATAGAAAGATGTGTAGCTGAATCCGCCTTGCCCGTCGCCAGGATAACAGGAGAGAGGGGCAGAACATGCGGGCAATTGAAAATGTTTGCTCAACTGTTACGAGAAGGATGGTGGGTAGATGCAAGGATAGATACGGCTCAACCAGACAGGCAGCCTGTACCAAAATCTGACATAAGGCGAATGTTAATACCAGTTGGTCCGGTAGCAGTATTTGGTGCCAGTAACTTTCCTTTGGCATTTTCAACTGCGGGCGGAGACACTGCCTCAGCATTAGCTGCAGGATGTCCTGTTATTGTAAAGGCACATCCATCTCATCCGGGAACGCATGAGTTAGTATCCAAAGCAATTATAAAAGCGGCACAACGTACAGAAATGCCGGAAGGCGTTTTTTCTTCCCTGTATCTTTCAAATGAGCAGTCAATACAATTAGTGCAGCATACTGTAATTAAAGCCGTTGGTTTTACAGGCTCAAGGCATGTTGGAATGTTATTGTATAAAGCGGCTGCGGAGCGTACTGAACCTATTCCCGTTTATGCAGAAATGAGTTCGACCAACCCGATAATACTTATGGAAGGAGTGTTAAAAACGCAGCCTGAAAAGATTGCTAAAGAGTTGACAGCGTCCGTAAATCTTGGGGTAGGTCAATTTTGTACTAATCCCGGGCTTGTATTCGCCATTGAAAGTGATGCAACATCTGCTTTTCTAAAAGAGTTTAGCAACCAGTTTAGCTCTTCAACGCCTGGTACAATGCTCAATAGAAACATCTGCAGTTCTTATACAAAAGGCGCAAACATTTTATCGAATACCGATGGAATAAACATTTTGGCTAAAGCTTCCAAAACAGCAGCAGGAGAAAGATATGAGGCTTCTCCGCTTGCTTTTACGGTTAGCTCAAAAGATTTTGTAGCGAATGAACAATTGGCAAATGAAGTGTTTGGTCCGCTTACATTAATAGTGCTTTGTAAGAATGCAGAAGAGTTACATCGAACATTACTTTCACTTGAAGGGCAATTAACTGCAACCCTGCATTCGACGGCAGAAGATGAACAGGCGTTAAAACCTGTCATTGATATTATAACACAAAAAGCGGGACGCATTATTTTCGGCGGCTACCCAACAGGTGTTGAAGTTTGTCATTCGATGCATCATGGTGGGCCATTTCCTTCTACCTCTGATGCAAGATATACATCAGTTGGAACCGCAGCTATTTATCGCTTTGTAAGACCAATTTGTCTGCAAGATTTTCCGAATCATTTGTTGCCTGAAGCATTACAAAATCATAACCCGTTAAATATTATTCGCCTTGTTGATGGCCAGTGGACAAAAGAGGTTATAGCCGGGTAAAGAAGTTGGAGTCCGATTGACGAGAAATCTTAAAAAAGTCGCGGCTATTTTAATGGCTTGCCAGGAAGCTCCCTCTATCTCATTATCGCCAATCTTTGCCTTTAAGGTAGCTGCCTTACAGAAAAGGCCGTGCAATCCTCAGGATTAAAAAACACGTATTTCAAAAACTTTTTTAAATAATTATTTAGTACTTTTCAGTTGTTGAGTGCTTGCCATTGTAAACCCCTTAAATAATTCGAATCTTCTATGCACTTAACACCAAGGGAATCAGAAAAGTTGCTTTTATTTTTAGCAGGCGAACTTGCTGAAAAACGTAAAGCAAGAGGACTCAAACTTAATTATCCCGAAGCAATAGCACTTATTAGCAGTCAACTGCAGGAAGCTGCACGCGACGGAAAATCGGTTGCAGAATTAATGCAATATGGAGCTGCCATTTTAACCCGGGAAGATGTAATGGAAGGCATCCCCGAAATGATCCACGAAATACAAATTGAAGCAACATTTCCGGATGGAACAAAACTCGTAACGGTTCATGATCCTATCAGGTAAGCCCCGGCCTTAAAGGGAGGAGAGACAAGAAGCTTTAGGGCGCAAAGTGATAAATAAAAAAAGAAACGCTATTAAAACAAAAATTTGGATTGTTGTACACCAATCAAAACTGCTATTTATGATACCTGGAGAATACATACTTGGCTCAAAAGATATCGAATGTAATGCCGGCCGTGATACAGTAACACTCGCTGTTGTAAATACCGGTGATCGTCCTGTTCAGGTAGGTTCACACTTTCATTTTTTTGAAGTTAATAAGCAAATGGAGTTTGACAGGGCAAAAGCTTTTGGAATGCGTTTAAATATTGCAGCGGGAACCGCAGTCAGGTTTGAACCGGGTGAAGAAAAAGAAGTTGAACTGGTAACTTTTGGAGGCAATAAAAAAGTGTACGGCTTAAGTAATCTTACCAATGGTGACACCAGTTCGCCGGTCATTCAACAGCAGGCTTTGGTTAAAGCATCATCTCTTAATTTTAAAAATACCACTGCATGAGCTTTTTTATAAACAGGATAAAGTATGCCAATATGTTTGGCCCTACTGTTGGCGATAAAGTTCGTTTAGCAGATACAGATCTTATCATCGAGATAGAAAAGGATCATACGGTATATGGTGATGAAAGCAAGTTTGGCGGAGGTAAAACGATTCGCGATGGAATGGCACAATCATCAACAGCTACACGTGGTGATGGTGTACTCGATTTTTTAATTACGAGTGTAATGATCATCGATCATTGGGGAATTGTAAAAGCAGACATTGGTATAAAGGATGGAAAGATTGTTGGCATTGGTAAAGCAGGTAATCCGGATACAATGGATGGTGTAGATGCAAACATGGTAATAGGTGCGTCTACTGA
>MWYU01000467.1 GCA_002050375.1 Chitinophagales bacterium 62-2 | reverse complement strand
CAATTTACGTGTGCTGACTTACAATATACACCATGCCAATCCGCCATCTACAACAACCACTATTGATATAAATGCTATAGCCAATGTAATTAAACAACAAAATCCTGACTTAGTAGCACTTCAGGAAATTGATGTTAATACAACACGCTCAGGCAGCACGTTAAACCAGGCGGCAGAACTTGGCCGCCTTACCGGTATGAAGCATTATTTTGCAAAGGCTATTGATTATGGTGGAGGAGAATATGGTGTAGCTATTTTATCGAAACACCCGATAGAATCTCCTAAGAATACACCATTGCCAACGGCTGCAGGTACGAACGGAGAACCAAGAACATTAGCTACTGCTATAATCACATTACCTGATGGTAAAAAAATATTATTTGCAGGTACTCATCTTGATGCACAATCTGCCGATACTAATCGTGTTTTACAGGTTAGCAGGATTGTTGAGATATTGCAACAGGAACAACTGCCGGTAATCATAGGTGGGGATTTTAATGCAGTACCGGGTACAAGGGTTATAAATACTTTGGATGCTGCGTTTACAAGAACATGTGTAACTAATTGCGGGTTTACTATTCCTGTAATTAACCCTAATAAAACAATTGACTTCATTGCTTACAAGCCATCTAATAAATTTAAGGTTGTTGAGCACAAAGTAATTGATGAGAAGTATGCGTCTGACCATTTGCCGGTATTAGCAGTACTTCAACTGCAATAAAAAATGAAGTAAAGCTCGTCACAAACTTTTATATTCATGCAATAAATAAAGCTCAAACGTTTCGATATGTCAGAACAAACAAACAACAATTCCCGGCGCTCCTTTCTTACAAAATTTGCTAAAGGAGTGGTTGGAGCCTCGCTTGCTCCTACAATAATCACCGCTGCAGACCGCAAAAGAAATTTCGAATCTCTAACAAGGGCAGAACAAAATTATGCAGCTAACGATCAAATTCAAATAGCATTAATTGGGGCAGGAGGCATGGGCACGGCCGATGCAAATACCGCTATCACTGTTCCCGGTGTAAAGCTTATTGCTGCCTGCGATTTATACGATGGTCATTTGGAAGCTGCTAAAAAGAGATATGGAAGTGACATTTTTACTACAAGGGATTACCGTGAAATTTTAAACAGGAAGGATATAGATGCAGTTATTATTGGAACCCCCGATCATTGGCATAAAGACATTTCTGTAGCTGCTATGAATGCCGGGAAATCAGTGTACTGCGAAAAGCCAATGGTACATGATATAAGTGAAGGCCCTGCAATGGTGGCTGCACAAAATAAAAACAAAGTAATTTTTGAAGTTGGAAGCCAGGGTGTAAGCTCTCTTGGAAATGAAAAGGCAAAAGAATTATTGAAGGATGGCGCTATAGGCAAACTAAATTACGCAGAAGGTTTCTGGGCACGGATGTCGCCAACAGGTGCATGGCAGTATCCTATTCCCGCAGATGCCTCGCCTAAAACAGTAGACTGGGAAACGTATGTGTCTAATACTAAAAAACGTGCTTTCGATGCCACACGTTTTTTCCGTTGGAGAAACTACCGTGATTATGGTACAGGGGTTTCAGGAGATTTATTTGTGCATTTATTTTCAAGCCTTCATTTGGTTACTGGCTCCATGGGTCCAGATAAAATACAGGCAACAGGCGGTTTGCGTTATTGGAAGGATGGCAGAGAAGTTCCTGATGTTATGATAGGAATGTTTGATTATCCGGAGACGCAAATACATCCTGCATTCAATCTTTCTTTACGTGTAAACTTTGTCGATGGAACAGGTGGCACTAATTACTTAAGAATGGTTGGCAGCGAAGGCTCTATGACGGTTGAATGGGATAAAGTGACGTTGCTTAGAAACAGGGACAACACTGATGCAAATGATCCTTTAAACCAAACCAAGAATAACAACCCAGCAGGTAAAGAATATGTGTACGACCGTAAAAGTATGGTGCCGCCGGATAAATTAGAGTATACCGCAGACAAGGGATACAAAGGCGCGCACTTCGATCATCATTATAACATGTATAACGCCATGCGGAATAACGGAAAAGTTGTAGAAGATGCTTTGTTTGGATACAGGGCTGCGGCGCCTGCCTTACTTTGCAACGATAGCTACTTCAACAACAAAATTATTCAGTGGGATCCTGTAAATCTTAAAGTAAAAACAGCTTAATTAATAACTTATGAAAAGAATTATTATTCCCTTAGCGTTGCTTGTGCTTGTTATAAGTGCCGCGTTCGCATATAAGGAAGGCACGGTAAACGTGTTAACTCCAGCAGAAAAGAAACAAGGGTATAAATTATTATTTGATGGCAAAAGCTTAAACGGCTGGCGTACTTACCAAAATAAAAAATCCGACTCATGGTCAGTTAATAAAGGAACACTGTATTGTAAGGGAAGTGCAAACGATAAAAGCGATTTGAGGGCCGACCTGATTACAAAAGATCAGTTTGATAATTTTGAATTGTCAGTTGATTGGATAATATCACGCGAAGGAAATAGTGGCATTATTTATTTGTTTAACGAGACTGAAAAAGCAGCTTATTTAACCGGTCCGGAATACCAGATTATAGATGATAAAGGCTTTCCTCAAAAGCTTGAAGACTGGCAAAAAACAGGCGCTAACTATGCTATGGATCCTGCACCAACAGCCGTTACAAAGCCAGTAGGGCAATGGAACAACACAAAGATTGTAGTAAATAAAGGCCATGTAGAACATTGGCTAAATGGTAAAAAGATAGTGGATACACAAATGTGGACACCTGAATGGCAAAAGAAGAAAACAGAAGGAAAATGGAAAGATGCTCCTAATTATGGCACCGTTAAAAAAGGGCACATCGGCCTGCAGGATCATGGTAGTGAAGCATGGTTCAGAAATATAAAGATTAGAACTTTATAAAGAATCAATATTCGATTTTGAACCCTGGCGTAGAGCCGGGGTTTTTTATTTACACTGTTTCTGCGGATATATTACTTATTCACCGACAAAATCAGGATAAAAAAAATGGTTTTCCCGTTTTGTCGCAGAGTTTGCCTCTTTCATCTCAATTGAAAAAATAAAGTAAATAAGCGGATTAGCTTTACGTTATCAAATAAGAAAAAAACATTTCTCATAAAATTTAAAAACAAAACAAATGAAAAAGTTAATCATCGCAGCTCTAATAGCTGTAGCCGTTTCCACAAGTGCTTTCGCAACAGATAAAAATCAAATTGACGAAAAAGCTGTCGAGAATTTCGAATCTTCTTACGGAGGAGCATCTGATGTAGAA
>MWYU01000456.1 GCA_002050375.1 Chitinophagales bacterium 62-2 | reverse complement strand
TACCTCCGCTTTGCCTTATGCAAACGGATTAAAACATGTTGGTCACCTCGCTGGCGCTTACCTGCCTGCAGACATTTATGTGCGCTATTTAAGAGCACAGAAAAGAGATGTTGTATTTGTATGCGGAAGTGATGAACACGGTGCAGCAATTACTATACAGGCAATGAAGGAGGGAACAACACCACGCGCAATTGTTGATAAATATCATGAAATTATTAAGCAGAATTTTGCTGATCTTGGAATTAGTTTCGATATCTATCACCGTACATCCGATCCTCTGCATCATGAAACTACCCAGGAGTTTTTTACAGCTTTAAATGATAAAGGTGATCTCGAAGTAAAAGAGACAGAACAATTTTACGATGAAGAAGCCAAAACATTTTTAGCAGACCGGTATATTGTTGGTACATGTCCTGTTTGCGGTTATAATAACGCATTTGGCGATCAGTGCGAACGGTGCGGCTCATCGTTAAGTCCCGACCAGCTTATCAATCCCCACAGTACGTTAAGTGGAAATCCTCCTGTAAAAAAACTTACTAAGCATTGGTTTCTTCCACTAAATAAACATGAAGATTTTTTACGGGAGTGGATATTGAACCAACATAAAGATGATTGGAAGGCAAACGTAGTTGGCCAATGTAGAAGCTGGATTGATGCCGGCTTACAACCACGTGCAGTAACAAGAGATTTGGATTGGGGTGTAAAGGTTCCAATTCCAGCCACCCCGACCCCCCAAAGGGGGGAACTGGAAAAAAACTATGCATATGAAACGGGTGATCCTATGCAGTATGGGTTGCTGAAGAAGTTTGTAAAAGAACATAGAAGTAAACCAACAGAGGCAGAAATGGTTTTATGGGAACAATTGCGTGGAAAGCAATTGGATGGATATAAATTTAGAAGACAGCATATTATCGGCACTTTCATTGCTGATTTTATCTGTCTTTCAAAAAGACTTATAATTGAAGTTGATGGATTAATACATCAATTACCAGAGAATAAAATAAGTGATGAAGAGCGTACGAAATGGCTAAATGAACATGGATTTGAAGTAATTCGTTTTGCAAACAATGAAGTACTGCATGATACTGAAAACACCCTCACTAAAATTATCAACAAACTCCAGATAATTACTACCTCTAACCAGAACCCTCCATCTGACGGCAGAGAGTCTTCAATCCCCCCTTTGGGGGGTGGGGGGGCTAAAGTGTTATATGTTTGGTTTGATGCGCCCATCGGTTATATAAGCGCTACAAAGCAATGGGCAAAAGATAAGGGTAAAGAGTGGGAGCCCTACTGGAAAGATAAAAGCACAAAGCTTGTTCATTTTGTTGGTAAGGATAATATAGTTTTTCACTGTATTATTTTTCCTGTAATGCTAAAGTTGCATGGAAACATTTTGCCCGAAAATGTTCCGGCGAATGAGTTCATGAATTTGGAAGGTGATAAGATGAGCACAAGCCGTGGCTGGAGCATTGAAATGGAAGATTACATTAACGACTGGATTAAGAAAGACAATGGTGGCGAAAGCATGGCCGATGTACTTCGTTATTATTTAACCACCATATCTCCTGAAACAAAAGACAGCGAATTTACATGGAAAGGTTTTCAGGAAGCAAATAATAGCGAACTGGTTAACATCTTTGGGAATTTTGTAAACCGGGCTTTTGTTTTGATGCATAAGCTATGCAAGGGCAAAGTTCCGGTATTGCATGCTGATATAATGGATGATGCAGACCGGGCTTTGTTTTTAGAAATTCAAAATTCTAAATTGAAAATTCAAAATTTACTGGAGGAGTACAAGTTTAGAGATGCTTTATTTGAAGTGATTGATCTTGCCCGAAAAGGTAACCGCTACATGCAGGATAAGCAGCCATGGATAGTTGCAAGGCAGCTTACAGATACTAATGCCTCCCCTGCCTTGGGAGGTCAGGAGAGGGCGCAAAAACTAATCGATAATTGTCTTCATGTATGCCTGCAACTAACAGCGAACCTCGCAATATTCATCAATCCATTTTTGCCTTCTACTGCAAAAAAGCTTTGCTACATGATGAAGGTAGTTGACAAGATGCTTAACTGGGAAAATGGGGGGAAAGCGAAGCTGTTAAGCGTTGGCTATTCTTTACGTGAGCCTCAATTGTTATTTAGAAAAATTGAAGACGGAGAAATTGCTGAGCAAATTCAAAAACTAAAATTAAAAAGTAAAAAAGTGGAAGAAAGTAAGAATGAAGAAATTTCCGGTTCCCAGATCCCGGTTACCGGTAACCCGCAACTGGAAACCAGCAACCAACAACCAGTAGATAGTAACACAAAACCTCAAATTGTTTTTGATGACTTTGCAAAAATTGATTTGAAAGTTGGGACCATTATACGTGCTGAAAAGGTTGAAAAAGCAGATAAACTTTTAAAGCTCCAAATCGATCTTGGGTTTGAAACAAGGACAATTGTATCGGGCATTGCAGTCCACTTTAAACCCGAAGAAATTATAGGCAGGCAGGTAACCGTTGTCGCTAATCTTGCTCCACGAAAAATGCGCGGAATAGAAAGCAACGGAATGATATTAATGGCCGAAGACAAGACCGGCAAACTTCATTTTATAAATCCCGAAACTAAGATTGATGAAGGTAGTGGGGTGAGTTAGGCTTTGTTTTTAGGGATGTTAAAAAGTAAATAACTTTGAAATATGCGGAAGCTTTCTGATTATATAACAGTAGATAAAAATATTCAATTTGGTAAGCCTGTCTTTAAAGGAACAAGAGTGCCCGTTCAAAGTTTGTTTTGGCATTTAGAAAAAAATATTACTCTTGATGGCTTCTTAGAAGATTTTCCGGGAGTAAAGCGGCGGCAGGCAGAAGCAGTTATAGAGTGGAGCGCTAAACATTTTGAGTTAGCTGAAATTGTTTTAGATGAAACTATTATTGGATGAAAACATTCCTGTAAAGCTAAAGCACCGTTTAACTGAATCTGGTTTTACAGCCTTTACTGTTCGTGACATGCAATGGTTTGGTAAAGAAAATGGAGAGCTTTTACAACTAATGCAATCACATGGTTTTACTGCCTTAATAACTATTGATAATAATCTTTCTTTTCAAAACAACTTCAAAAACTATCCTGTTCAGGTCACTGTATTGGTTGCTCCCGATAATACTTATGATACGATTATCGAGTTCTTTCCTGCTATTTTAGAGAAATTAAAAGAGAACTTCCTCGGGGGGCAAGCAGTAATACACCCTCACTATAAGGGTAGAAAAAACTTTAAAAATCGATAGAAGCA